>JBBQOG010000141.1:0-8087 GCA_038330665.1 Bacteroidales bacterium | reverse complement strand
CGGCATCAGTGCACACTGGTAATCCTGGATCAGGCTGGAGTTAATACGTGCTCCATAGGTATAAATCATATCACCGATATTGGCACCGTTGATTACTCCCATGGTTTCCTGGGCCGATTCCAGTGCGCCCATATCCACCTTCACGGCATCCACCAGCCAGAGGACCTTGCCTCCCTTCATGATAAACTGGTCGATAATGAACTTATCCTTTTCTGAATATATCGTGGTTGGATCCGCTATCACGATAGCCTGACATCCATCCAGGGCCCCGATCTTTTCATCAATATTAATGCGTTTGACGATGTAAAAGTCGCCAATGGCACGGGCAAACCTGGCAATCTGGACCTGATCAAGCTCGCCGTGACCCTCAATAATACCCACTGTCGGCGTACTTTCCCTTGAAACGGTCCGGACACCGGAAATAAATTCGTATTCAAGCGTTTCGATCGATTTATTAATCGTGGCATCATCCATATTACCGGTAATCGGGCTCTGCAGGAAATTAACCAGACGCTCATATTCCTGTCCGTGCTGGCGGTAAGTCATAACGGCACCCGGGAAAATCACCTGCTGAGTTTTGGCTCCATCACTTTTCTGCGACTGCACATTAAAATATTGCAACCCATCTTTTGCGAGTGCATCATACATTTCCCTGCGTGTCTTTTCGTCGGCACTTTCAGACGGATTGACGAATTCATATTCAATATTCTCCTTTCCATATACCTTAAAATCCTCCAGCAGCTCGCGAGTCGCCTTTTGAAGGCGCTGAAATCCGGCCGGGAGATTTTTATCGCCAAGGTAAACCTTGATGTACACCACGTCCTTCAGATTTGCCAGGTAGTTCTTGGTACCCTTTGCAATGGTAAACCTCTTTTCCTGAGTAAGGTCGAAACGATGGTACACATAAAAGCCGATCAGATTGACCATAACCACAATAACCAGAAGGAGCAGCAGCTCCAGTACATTTTGCCTTTTTACTTTTTTCTTATCCATTTTTCACCTCCTACCACTTACGGCTTTCAAGTACGATTTTGGTAAAAAGAGTAAAAACGGCAATCACCGACACAAAATAGAGCACATCCCGGGTATCGATCACTCCTCTTGAAAGGGAATTATAATGATAGGATATGCCCAGGCTTGCGATGAAGTTTTCCAGTCCGCCGGGAAGTCCCAATTTGGAAATATAATCGAATCCCAGGAAGAGCAAAAAGCAGCCCATGACACCCAATATGAATGAAACGATCTGGTTTTCAGTAATTGAAGAAGTAAATAATCCGATGGACACATAAACACCGGCCAGAAAGAAGAGTCCGATAAAGGAACCCCAAAACCCGCCGGTATCGAGATTTCCTTTAGGAATCCCGAGCCACATCACCGAAAAGTAATAGACCAGGGTGGGAAGGATTGCAAACAGGACCAGCACCACTCCTGCCAGGTATTTCGACAGGATAATCCTGAGATCACTAAGGGGACGGCTGAGCAGCAGCTCCAGGGTACCGGTCCTCTTTTCATCGGAGAATAATCGCATGGTTACAGCTGGCACCAACAGCAGGAATACCCACGGCGCCAGAATGAACATCGGATCCAGGGTGGCATAGCCCATGTCGAGGACATTGAATTCCCCCGGGAACACCCACAGGAACAGACCGTTCAGCAACAGGAACACGATGATCACCACGTAACCCGTTAAGGAACTGAAAAATCCGTTTATCTCACGTTTCAGCAAGGTCAACATAAAAATGCTTTTTTTTGAGAGCTACAAATGTAGAAAAAAAAAGAAACCTAGCGGGATTGTGCCGCAGTGCAGTATACGATAGCGGCGGCAGCTTTGGAAGCTTCCTTAACGCCGAGCCGGTCATTCAGTTCCCGGTAGCCATTGAGTATTTCTTGTCTACCGGCAGGATCGTTCAGGATTTTTTCCAGGCTTAATCTAAGATTACCCGCAGTATAGCTGAATTGTATCAGTTCTTCGACGCAGGATCTCTGCAGGATGAGGTTGACCAGGGAGATGTACCGGACCCGGATGACAATGCGGGCGATGAGCCAGGACACAATTGCCGATTTATAGCAAACCACCTGAGGCACCCCCAGAAGTCCAGCTTCCAGTGTGGCTGTGCCGGAGGTAACCAGGGCAGCATCTGCAATCCGCAATAATTCGAGAGTCTTTCCATAAATCACCTGAATTGGCGCACTGCCAGAAAAATCCTGATAAAACTTCTCCGGGAAATTCGGATGCCCTCCAATCACAAAGCGATAATCCGGAAATTGGACAGTTAATCGGGACATCACCGGCAGAATCATGCTGATTTCCTGCCTGCGGCTTCCGGGGAGCAGCGCGATAACCGGTTTTGGGTCCAATCCAAGGTCGATACGAAGTCGCGCCGGATCGGCGTTTTTCACAGGTAATATATATTCCTTCACCGGGCTCCCGACGTATTCGCTGACCACTCCGTAATTATCGAGAAAAGCAGGTTCAAAAGGAAGGACACAAAGGGCTTTATCGGTATACATCGCAAGCTTTCTAGCCCTCGAAGGCATCCAGGCCCAAACTTTTGGGGTGATATAATAAACGGATCTGAGATGATTTTTTTTCAACCATCTGATCAGTCGGAGGTTAAACCCTCCATAGTCGATGGGAATCACGATGTCGGGGTTAAACTCCAGGATCGCACTTTTACAGATATTGAAATACCTGCGTATATCGGGCAGGCGGGTAAACACCTGCGAAAACCCCATGAAGGAGAGTTCCCGAATATGAATGACGGCAGGCCCACCGGTCCTCTCCATGAAGTCACCACCCAGAAACCGGAATTCCGCCTCCGGGTCCAGCTGTCTGATCGACCGCATGAGAGCCGATCCGTGCTGATCTCCGGAGGGCTCACCTGCAATAAGGAAATATTTCATATTGATTTCCTAAATTCCGCTAAACAAATCGAATAACCAGCACCACCAATGTAAACAGGAATGTTGCCAAAAGTACGCCACGGGCAGATTTCAGCCGGTTTTTACGGATGAATAGAAAAAAGAGCAGCAGATCAGGCAGAACCGACAGGGAGATGATGTGAGTGAGGATGCCCAGGTTCTTATATACCTGGAGAAATTCCCCCAGACTCAGACCACTATAGCGCATGAAATAATAGATGATCAGCGCTGCCAGGGGAAGTATCAGACCGGCAGCTATTCCAACCCAAATATTGTCGAGGTGTTTTTGGTTCATGTACAGGAGATCAGAAGACCCATAATTTAAGACTTTCCATGGCCGGATAATCCGTTACATCCACACTAACGGGAACGATGGCTGCAAAATTGTTTTTCAGTGCCCATTCGTCGGTATCTACAGACAGGGGTTCTTCATTACTGAACTCCCCGGTAAGCCAGAAATAATCGTGTCCCTGGGGATCGGTTCGTTTATCGAACTCCTCCTTCCATACCCCAAGTGTTTGCCGGCAGACCCGCACTCCTTTGCACTCCTCGGGCTGGATTTTGGGAAAATTGACATTCAGACAGGTCCCGTAGGGAAGGCCACTTTCGAGTACCTTGGCAATCAAAGGGCGTGCATACTGAACGGCCAGACGAAAATCCGCATCCGGAGAATGGTCATCAACCGAAAAGGCAATTGCCGGAATTCCATTCATGCAGGCTTCAATGACTGCGGCGACGGTACCGGAATAAAACAAGCTCACCGAAGCATTGGATCCGTGATTAATGCCGGATAATACCAGGTCTGGTTTGCGGTCAAGTATCTGGTTCAGTGCGATTTTAATACAATCTGCGGGGGTTCCGGAGCAAGCCTGGGCAGTATGCCCGTTTGGCATGCGGGAAGCTTTTAAACGGATGGGATGATTCAGGGTTACGGCATGTGACATCCCGGATTGTCCGGTTTGCGGAGCCACCACTACCACGTCACCGAATTCAGCAGCCAGTTTCGACAATTCCTGGATTCCTCCTGCTCGGTATCCATCATCATTACACACCAGGATCAGCGGTTTTTTTACCATATCAAAAATTTAACTTCACAAAAATAGAAAACCCGGCTATCTTCGCCGTGCAAAAAGTGGAAAATGAGGACTTTTAGCCGATATACCGTGTTAGCCGGACTTCTTACAGGTATAATATTCTGTATTTCAGCATGTTCCGAAGACATACCCGTCGTCAGGCCGGGACCTCCCATTCCGGTGGTATATGGGGTTTTCGATCTGAGTAAGCCGGCGCATTACATTAAACTCTCGAAAACCTTTGCCGGAGAGGCTGATCCGTATACCCTTGCTGGTGATCATGATCGCATATTTTACAATCATGCCGAAGTTTTCCTGACCGAGGGATCAGGTTCCTACCGGATTCCCTTTACATTGGAAACGGGCATTCCACGATTGGCCGGGGATTTTCCGGAAACCCCGAATGAGTCCTATGTATTGCACCAGCAACTGTTTCCCGGAAACTATACCCTGACGGTCATCCTTCCGGATGAAAAAGACACGCTTACCGCAGATTTTGCATTCATCAATACCTTTAAAGTAATTACTCCCAAAGCCGGGTTTAAAAGGTTCTATTTTTACGAAGACCCCATTTTGTTCTCCTGGCAGGCTGATCCGTCGGCCGGGCTTTTTGAGATCACCTTTCAGCTCAAATACGAAGAATGGTTGAAATCGGGGCTTTCAAGAGCCTGTTCGATCAATTTTACCCGGCAGATTGATCCGGCAGAACTCGAAATTGAAAAAGACCGCCGGAATTACCGGTTTTATTCCGATTCATTTTTCGCACATCTTGGAACCGGAATTATCCAGAACCCCGAAGTAGATTTCCGCAAACCGTTAGCACTGCAGATGCTGATCACGGCTGCCGACACAACGATAGCAAAATACCTTAAATGGTTCCATCTGGAGATCGACGACCAGGTGAACCCAAATGGAAATGTAAAGGGTGCCATTGGTGTGGTAGGAACAAAATTCTCGGTACCTTTCAACGGGCTGATCCTTTCGGGCCGTTCGCAAGACTCTCTGGTTAGGGGCCGATATACCCGGAAGCTTGATTTTGTCAACAATCCGGATTGGTAATTTTAACTTACATTCAAAAAGTTAAATGGATCCGAACAAAGCAAACCCCTCCCCCCACCCGGCCTCCTGGATCCCAACCCTCTATTTTGCGATGGGATTGCCTTTTGTGGCCATTGCCACTGCTTCTTCCCTGATGTTCAAAAACCTGGGCATTTCCGATTCACAGATCGCTTTATGGACCTCCCTGATCATGCTTCCTTGGACCTTAAAACCGCTTTGGGGGCCCTTCCTGGAAATGTTTAAAACCAAGAAATTCTTTGTGATCCTGACGCAATTCCTCACCGGCATTACCTTTTTCCTGGTGGCCTTGTCGTTGCCCTTGCCCGGATTTTTTAAATATGCGATTTCTTTGCTGGCCATTGTGGCCATCAGCGGTGCCACGCATGACATTGCGGCTGACGGGGTTTATCTGAACGAGCTTTCCACCACCCTCCAATCAAAATATATTGGCTGGCAGGGAGCCTTTTACAACATCGCCAAGATCCTTACCGGTGGCGCCATCATATACCTGGCAGGTCGCCTGGAGGTCAGTTTCGGAGTGGTAAAAGCCTGGATGGTGGTGATGGGTATTTACGGGATCATCATGATTTTGCTCGGCCTGTATCACATTCGAAAGCTGCCATCCGGAGGGAAGGCAAATAAGTTACAGACTTTCGATGAAGGCCTGAATACCCTTTGGGACGTTATAAAGACATTTTTCCGAAAGAAAAATATTGTCTGGTTCATTGTATTCATCATCTTTTATCGTTTTGCGGAAGGTCATGCGATAAAAATCGCGCCCCTGTTTTTTAAAGCCGCCCGTGAACAGGGAGGACTGGGGCTTTCCACCTCACAGATCGGATTGGTTTACGGCATTTTCGGGGCCTTGGCATTCGTCGTCGGTTCAATACTGGCCGGTTATTTTGTATCCCGAAAGGGACTCAAGAAAACGCTCTTCATCCTGTGCTGCTTTTTCAATATCCCATTTGCCGTATATGCCTTTCTGGCCATTACCCAACCCACCAGCCTAATGGTAATCGGTATTTCGGTGGTCCTGGAATATTTTGGATACGGCTTCGGTTTTGTGGGTCTGATGCTTTTTATGATGCAACAAGTAGCGCCGGGTAAATATAAAATGGCTCATTATGCCTTTGCATCCGGCATCATGAACCTCGGGTTCATGTTCCCTTCGATGCTCAGTGGATATATCAGCGACTGGCTGGGATACAAGAACTTTTTTATCTGGGTGCTGATTGCCACCATACCCTCTTTCTTAGTAACTTTCTTCGTTCCTTTTCAAAATCCTGTGGAGGAACCTTAAAGTCAAAATTCATCTGAAATGAGTAAAATCAACATTCCCTGGGAAAACAGGCCAAACAGGTCTGCCGAGATCGTCTGGAGGTATTCCGACAATCCAATTATCAGCCGGTATGCCATTCCTACCTCCAACAGCATTTTCAACAGTGCCGTGGTGCCTTTTGGCGATGGTTTTGCCGGCGTATTCCGGTGCGATAATAAAGCAGTTCAGATGAATATTTTCACCGGATTCAGCAAAGACGGTATTCATTGGGATATTGAACATGAACCTATTATCATGAAGGCCGGGAATACAACGGAACTCCATTCAGACTATAAATATGACGCACGTGTAACGTATATTGATGACCGATACTGGGTTACCTGGTGCAACGGGTATCACGGGCCAACGATCGGGATAGCCTACACCTTTGATTTCAAGGAATACTTCCAGTGTGAGAACGCATTCCTGCCGTTTAATCGCAACGGGGTATTATTCCCGCAGAAAATCAACGGCAGGTATGCGATGTTAAGCCGTCCGAGCGATAACGGTCATACCCCGTTCGGTGATATTTATATCAGTTACAGTCCGGACATGAAATACTGGGGGGAGCACCGGCTGGTGATGAAGGTCACCCCTTTTGAAGAGAGTGCCTGGCAGTGTACGAAAATTGGCGCCGGACCGGTGCCAATTCTGACGGATCAGGGGTGGCTGCTGTTTTACCATGGCGTGATCAATACGTGCAACGGCTTCCGGTATTCGATGGGAGCAGCATTGCTCGAAAGGGATCATCCTGAAAAGGTGATTTACCGAAGCAAACCTTACCTTTTAGCCCCTGCTGAAGTTTACGAACTCACGGGCGATGTCCCGAATGTGGTATTTCCCTGTGCGGCCCTTTGCAATGATGATGGACGGATTGCCATTTACTATGGAGCCGCCGATACGGTAACTTGTTTGGCATTTTGCCATCGGGATGAAATCCTGGAACATCTGAAGATTAATTCAATCAAAATTTGACCAATCCTGTCAGGGTATTGGTCAATCTTTACCGGCAATCGATTTTAGTTTTTCAGGATCAAGAATCTGAATATTTGAATTTAGAATCCTGATAACCCCGGAATTTTCAAGTTGTTGCAAAGTCCTCACCACGCTCTCTCTGGCCATGTGGGTCATCTCACCTAATTCCTGGCGAGTAAGAACCATATTAAAAGAGTCCGATTGATACACTTCCCTGGAAAAAAACAGAATCGTTTCAGCCAAACGCCCCAGCATATTCTTTTGCGCGAGGGTGATTAATTTCTGATGAAGAAAATAGGATTTGGCGCTCAGGTCCATTAGCATTCCAGACGCAAATTCGGCATTTTCCCCGGCAATTTGGTACAGGACCGCAAGATTGATAAAACATGTTTGCACAGGGGTTATTGCCGTAACCGTATACAAATTATAGAGGGGTCGATCCACACCTGGAGTCAAAATCAATCTTTGGGGCAATGCGATATCAACAATCAGGTTTTGCTGATCGGTTCCCTCATAGGAGATTTTTGCCATTCCACTTGCCAGGAAAACTGCATTTGAAGCCGGGGATCCCTGTTTTAAAATGATTTCTCCGGCCTTGAATGAGGCTTCACACCGGTTTTCATTAACAAACGACAGTTCAGCTTCGGTCAGGTTTTTGAAATTCTTCCAGGCTACCGGACAATTTACGCAATTGTGAATCACCGCTATTTGTTTTTACAAAGTTGAAAGATATATTGACA
>JBBQOG010000140.1:0-8108 GCA_038330665.1 Bacteroidales bacterium | reverse complement strand
TATATCAACCGTGCAGATTGTCAGGATTTTAAGGTTTGGAGCCAACGTGTTGTCCCCGAACCGGCAAACATGATTGAGAGGGCGTACACCCTGATGGGGCGGCCCTATTTATGGGGTGGTACTTCTGTAAAAGCAGCCGATTGCAGTGGCTTTACGAAAAGTATTTACCTGACCGCCGGACGGATCCTTTCGCGCGATGCCTCCCAACAGGTCATGCAGGGCTCCGAAATTCCGGCCGGTAAAATATGGGAAGGCCTGGAACCCGGCGATTTATTGTTCTTTGGACGGATAGCCTCCGTTGAATTGAAGGAAAAAGTTACGCATGTGGGGATGTATATAGGTGAATCCGAGTTCATTCACTGTTCAGGGATGGTCAGGGTAAACAGCCTCGACTCCACAAGAAGCAATTTCAAGCCTTACTATCATACCAATTTACTGCATGTAAAAAGGATGATCGGAAGTGAAGCCGCACCGGTTGCGTTCCAATCGCATCCGTGGTATAATTAATTGATTACATATATAATAAGCAGACAACCTCATGAATACCAGCCGGAGAAAATTCATTACCCTCACCGGGATAGCAGCCGCAGGGATATCCGTTGGAAAGGGCATGATTCCCAATGTCAGGTCACCACGAATGTTTGCCGGAAGTAAACTTAAATTGTCATTTGAACCGTATAATCTTTCTCTCAGGCATGTGTTCACCATTGCCGGTTCCTCGCGGACCAGTACGCCGGTCATGCTGACAAAAATTGAATTCGACGGGGTTACGGGCTATGGTGAAGCTTCCATGCCCCCATATCTTGGGGAATCCCAGGAAACCGCAACCCGGTTCCTCTCGAAAGTGGACCTCTCCCCTTTCCGGGATCCGTTTATGATCGAAGATATACTGGATTATGTGGATGGAATCGATAAAGGGAATACAGCCGCCAAGGCTTCCGTTGATATCGCCTTGCACGATCTGGTTGGAAAACTTTTCGGACAACCGTGGCACCGCTTATGGGGCCTGAATCCTGAATGGACTCCGAATACCACTTTCACGATCGGAATAGATACCGAAGAGGTGGTCCGGCAAAAAGTTAAGGAAGCCGGTGAATTCAAAATCCTGAAGGTAAAACTCGGACGGGAGAACGACCGCGAAATGATTCAAACGATTCGTTCGGCCACCCAGGTTCCTTTGGCGGTGGATGTTAACCAGGGATGGAAAGAAAAGGAAAAGGCCCTCGAAATGATTTTCTGGCTCAAGGAAATGGGCATCGTGATGGTTGAGCAACCCATGCCCAAAGAACAGGTCGAGGATATGGCCTGGCTAACCGCCCGCTCCCCCCTTCCCATATTCGGAGATGAATCTGTTCAGCGACTGCCCGATATTGTAAAGGCGGCAGGCGTATATCACGGAATCAATATCAAACTGATGAAATGCACCGGCATGCGCGAAGCCTTTACCATGGCTAAAACAGCCAAAGCATTGGGCATGAAGGTAATGATTGGTTGCATGACCGAAACTTCCTGCGCGGTTTCCGCCGCGGCTCAACTCTCTCCACTGGCCGAATTTGCTGATCTTGACGGTAACCTGCTTATATCCAATGATTTATTTACAGGAATGGAAGTCAGGAACGGAAAAATCACCTTAAATGATCTGCCGGGTATCGGGATCCGTAAAGTCTGAAAAATCTACTCTTCCGGATAAACCATATTGTGGAAGACGTTGGTCACGTCCTCATCATCCTCAAACCGGGCCAGGGTTTTCTCCACCTCAACGGCTTGTTCAGCAGTAAGTTCCTTGGTTTGCGTGGCGATTCTTTCAAATTCCGCGCTAACGAGTTCAAAAGAGTTGTCCTCGAGGTATTTCTGAATGGTACCGAAATCCTCGAATTCCCCCGATATGATGATGTTATCGTCTTCCGCAAATATTTCCTGAGCCCCCTCATCAATCATCGACAATTCCAGCTCTTCAATATCCAATTCGGGTTTCCCTTTTACCTTAAAAATGCATTTATGCTCGAACAGGAAGCTCACGCTGCCGGAAGTTCCAAGGTTTCCCCCGGTACGGTTAAAATAACTTCTTACATTCGCAACGGTGCGGGTATGGTTGTCGGAAGCAGTTTCCACCAGAACTGCAATTCCATGAGGAGCATAGCCTTCATAAACGAATTCCTTGATATCTGCCTGATCCTTGCCAGCGGCCTTTTTAATGGACCCCAAAACCGTATCCTTTGGCATGTTGGCAGCCCTGGCATTCTGCATCAGAACCCGGAGCCTGGAGTTAACGGCCGGATCCGGTCCTGAAGCTTTTACACAGATAATAATTTCCTTTGAAATCCGGGTAAATGTTTTGGACATGCTGCCCCAACGCTTAAACATGCGTGCCTTGCGATATTCGTATGCTCTTCCCATAGTATTACTCGTTTGAACCCCAAAAATAGTCTTTTTAGTTTAGCACAATTCTCTCATAAGGAATCTTGCCCATTTTTACCTCAACAAAAGGCTTGCCTCCCCTCAACCCGGCTGTTCCAAAGCCTGTTGCAGTGGATAGGAAGCTCGTAAAATCCGCTCCCACCTTCGAATCCATGTAGATCACACGGTCAACGGCATCATACCGGATGCCTGTCAGGCCCTGAAGAAGTCCGTAACTTGATAGGGCGCGGGCGTACCAGTGGCCACATTCATATTCGTCGAATGGATTCCTCACCGTTCCGTCGTACCGCTGGCGACAGGCTTTAACGATATCCAGCACTTTGTCCACATCGCCTTTCATCATCAGGTGACCGGCAACCTGGTATTCGATGCCAGTCCACACCTCATTACTATAAACAAACGGGAGCGACAGCTTCCCGCCTTTGGGCCAGGTGCACAGCAAAAGTCCGCCCTCTTTCCCCAGTGCATAGGTAGGCCGTTGGGGATTGTCGTGGTTGCTTAGATCTGTTTTAAAATTGTACCTGTAAATAGACTCCAAATGACTGGTAACTTTTTTGTTATCAATTATTTCAGGCAATCCCGATGAGGTAGCCATCCACATTCCCATGATTCCGTCCGACAGGCATCCGGTACCATATTGGTATTTCGGACCTTCCTTAACCAGTAATTTATAAGCCTCATCCGGAGCAATTGTGGCGGCGGGGATTTTAGTCGGATCCGCAGCCCGGAGGTCATTCCATCTGATTTTCTGCGTAAAATATTCACCGTTCCATAAATCATTTTCCAGATAAACCTTTCCTTTTGCCAGAAGGGACAGGTAATCAGCGGTCGGCTTTTGCATGAACTTGCTCATTTCGATAAAAGCAGTGAGGGCTCCGAGGTAAAAGCTCGAACACATGCCATCGGGTCCCCAGAATTCGATATCATACGTATTATGATGGGGTTCCATCAGCACACCGGTGCGGTCGGGATCCCAGGTATTAATACAGTAATCCAGACTTTGCTTCACCAAGGGGTAAATATTGGAAAGCCAATCATTATCACCACTGATACGCCATTCACGGTATACCTTCATGATTCCCCCCAGCTGACCGTCGGAAGCCGCATGGAAGTTGTGTTTCGGTTCATTGATTGGCAAATTTGCCCGGAAGGCCTGGTGCCCTTCTGCATTCTGGCTCACGTTAAATTCTGTGACCCGGAGCGAACGCTCCAGCTCGGGGAAAAGATGAGGAATAGCCTGTGCATAGTTCCATACATGGGTACAGCTTCCTGCACAGCACCCACTATTATCAGAGCACCCCTCCCATGCCCATAACTCCCCATCTGTATCTCTCAAAACAGTTGGCGATTTAAGAATGGTCAGGTTAGCCGCAATAGCTTCCGTAACCTCCGGAGAAAGTGTGCTGGCATAAAAGGCATCGCGGAAAGCCTCACTTTCAGATTTCAGTTGGGCATAGTGGGTTAACCAATAATCCTGAACGGCCTGGATTCCATCGAATTTCCCAGCATACCAGGGCTTATAATACCGCTCCACCGTGCAAGTTTCGGGGTCACATCCGGAACAATCCACCATTTCAGCAGATTTCTGCCAGGTGCCGTAACCGTTCCCCTCGAAATCCTGAAATACCACATCACCGGTAGTTATTTCCAATGGATTAACAGCAGGATTATCAGAAAATACTATTTGATCCAGATTGATATGACCCCAACCACCCGTTTCACTATCAATAATTTCAAGGATGGCTGACTTTCCTTTCAGCTTTTTAACATCCCAGATCACCGGTAATAACTGCTCCTCATTATTTCCGGTGGCAGAAACCACAATATTACCGTTCACCTTTAGATTCATACAAACCTTGTCTGGCAGGTTACCCCCGCCAATCAGGAAGGCAATATACTGTTGTTTGATTTTGAACACCGGTGAAGTAATTTTACCCATTAATCCGTCTCCATCAGGGTAATACGTGTTTACCAGTTGTTTCCCAACATAACCCGAAACATCCTGTTGTCCTGGTGCAGTTCCCGGAGCCGGTTTTTCAGCAAAAGCCGGACCGGCAGGTGCCGGTTGGGATCCTGTGGAGATTTTTGTGTCGGGCGAATACCAGCTGAACATCAGCGTGACGGTTTGCTCCTGATGAGGCAGGATATGAATGGGAACAAACAGCGAGGCACCGGGAGGATTCTCCCCATTCGGGGCATCAGCCTTGATGGTTCCATCCTGAATATCCTTCCATAGTATAGTCAGAGCATCGAACCACCCCCCGCGGAACCAGCAATGATCCACCGTGGCGTCGCGGTCGGTACAAACGCTGAACCAGCTCTCTGTTTCCGGCTTTTCCTTTGAACCCTTCTGATGCAGGATAAATCCGTTCTTGTTTGCCAGGATTTCATTCCGCTCATCCTTTCTGATAAAATTCCTGGAGCTCCAGGAAAAAATGGCATCTACGGCCTGGTCGGAAGTATTCCGAAAAGTATATTCCATCGATCCCACCGGAAGACTGGAATTATCAGCATCGCCCGGGATAAATGGACTCCAGCCCGAAATGCGCACGGTTAGTGGCAAATCAGGGTCTTCCAACTCAATATTTCCAAAAGGGAACCGGGCGAGAAACCTGCAGCTTTCAAATCTCGGCAGACCATAAGAATAATCTCCTCCCCCATTGGCTGTTCCAGGCCGGCCAAATATCTTCCAGGTCGGCACCTGCCCCTGTAAAACTTTGGCCCCATTGGGGAGACCGGGAATGGATATCGCGGCAAAGGCAAAAGGTTCGTTAAATACATCCGGCTGGTTGTCAATCGACAGATTTGACCAGGAGCCGGTGCCATCCAGGCACACCATTCCGGCGCCAATTCCACCCATAGGAAACGCAATATAATCCAGGTGTTTGCCGCTGTAATAGGAATTAAATTCATGCGAGCCTACGGTAGTTTGTGCCATCAGGCCCGAATGGAAGTATCCCAGGGTCAGGCCAAAGATTACAAACAGGGAGACGAGTTTATTTTTCATGTGTGGTCAGTTTGGAGAAAACCAAATCTACGAAATACTTTTAACCCGGATGGTGCACTGTGGCAGGGCATAAAAACAACAAAAACAAACAGGGTGAAGGATCTGCCTTCACCCTGAGGTTGCTTTTTGCCAGTTAAAAAAATCTATTTCCTGAGAAGATCGCGGATTTCCTCGAGAAGTTGTTCCTGTTTGCTTGGAGCCGGCGGCGGTGCCGGAGCTTCAATCTTTTTCTTCTCCATCTTTTGGTATGCCCGGATCAACATAAAAATACAAAAGGCAATGATCAGAAAATCAAAGATATTCTGAACAAACATACCATAATTCAGTGTGACATCAGTTGCACCTTCCGAGCCATGCTTGAGGATCACCTTCAGCTCCTTGAAATCAACATTGCCGAGCAGCAGGCCAAGTGGCGGCATCAATACATCATTCACCAGTGAACCGATAATTTTCCCGAAGGCTCCACCAATAATTACTGCAGTTGCCAGGTCGAGAACATTTCCCTTCATGGCAAAATTTTTGAAATCTCCCATTAGTCCCATAGTATTCAATTTTAGGTTAGTGTTACAAAGGATAAATCAAGGCAATTTTTTCTATTTTGAGATTCTTAACAATACGACCCCGTGAAAAGGGACTTCGGTTTCAAATGAACCGGCAAATTCGCCCAAATCCGATTGCCTCCAGGCATCACGAACTTTAAACATATCGGTAAAGCCCAGGTCGGATCCTTTTACGGTCACCTTCTGCACATTCGGTTCGTCGTCCCAGCGAATGGCTTCCGCACCACTTTCCGTTCCGGTATTAAATACCCCGACTGCCACCGAACCATCGGCCATTTCCTTTTTCCAGATTTGAATTCCGCCTTCATTTACTACAGGACTAGCCTGTATTCCAAGCGGATCCTGATTAATATCCAAAACCTCATCATTGGTTAGCAGGCTCAGGGTAAAATCATCCATCTGGGTCATATCGCAACCGATCAAAAGCGGTGAGGCGAGCAATGCCCAAAGCGAAATATGGGTATACTGTTCATCCGGAGTCAGATTCGAAGGATGCAGGCTAGGCCCCCAACCCACCTTTCCCACCACCAGCATATCCGGGTCATTCCAGTTACCCGGCCGTGCATTTTTTGAGCTCTTATCCTGCGCAAATCCAATTCCGGCCATGCTGTTCCAGCTATCCGTAATATCACCTGTTGTTCGCCATAAATTACCACCCACTTCGCCGCCCCACTCCCAAACATTACCCATTCCATACTGACACAAACTGTATACAATATCCCGGTTTGCCTGGTCGAGCATTTTTCTCATCAGTTCATAGGGTTTTTTTAATTCGGAAAGACTTTGATCTTTAGCAATCTGGCCATAGGAACACCAATCATATTTGAGGTAATCGATTCCCCAGTTTGCCCAGGTTCGGGCATCCGATAATTCATTCTGGTAGCTTCCCTGAAATCCGCCGCAGGTTCTGGGTCCGGGTGAAGAATAGATCCCAGCCCTGAGCCCCAGGCTATGAATATAGCCCGTTAATTTCTTCATGTCCGGAAATTTTTCATTCGCCAGTAATTCACCCTGGCTGTTTCTCTCTTCAGCTTCCCAGCCATCATCGATATTGATATAAGTCCAGCCATGATCTGCCAGACCGGATGACACCATCGCATCTGCTGCGGCTTTCACCTTGTCCTGGTCGACACTCAGACCCCAGCAATTCCATGAATTCCAGCCCAATGGCGGGGTAAGGGCAAGCCCTTTATCGGTGCGAATCGTGATTTCCCTGGTCGCAGTGCCTTCGGTATTTTCGGCTGTCACAACCAGGTGGTATTCGCCTTTTGCAGGAGCCTTGCCGGAGATCGCCCTGCTTGTGGCATCAAATTTTAATCCTGCAGGCAATCCGGAAACCGTAACCTTTACCGGCGTTTTACCGGTGACCGGCACCCTGAAAACAAAATCATGGCCGGCATTCGCCCCAACAACGGAAGCTCCGTTGATTCTCGGTTTTAAATTCACGGGGGTGAGAATATAAGGAGACCCGGCAGTAGTCTTTATAACCGATGGCACCTCATCCCGGTATGTTATGCTGGCATCAATCCAATCCGCATGGTCATAATTGATATTATCGCCTCCATCGGTGACGAGCAGCGCCATTTTCATAATGCCCTTCAAACTGACTTTTACCGGCTTAGCCTGATCGCCCTGCTTCATGATACCACTTTTCCACAGAACTTTGCGATCCCCAAGTACCATAAACTCCACTGTTCCCGGTTTGCTGCTTTCATCGTCAACGCCCACCGAAGCCTTAAATTCTGTTGCATTTCCATGGGTCAGGATCACAAATTTACTGATGGCATGGGTTCCAATTCCGCGAGCATAAGTGGTACCGGCGATTTTCAATGGATTCCCATCCACTGATTTATTAAGGCGATTCTCACCCCACCCGGATTCCATTTGCGCTAAATCGAGTTGATCCACATAGAGGATACTCTTTTTCCCGGTACATCCGAAAATCATGCATACCACCAGCAGTCCTGCCAGGCTAGTTGTAATTTTCATTGTTTAGTTTGTTAGCTTGCATCAAAGTTACCAATTTGACCGATATGAAAAGATCAAAAGTCAACCAAATTCGCCGTTCAAATAAAAAGGGTCTTCCTCCGGGTACATTAGTGCACATTGGGACCAAATTCCCC
>JBBQOG010000139.1:0-8114 GCA_038330665.1 Bacteroidales bacterium | reverse complement strand
CGGATTATCGGAGTCGCAGGTAAAAGTTTATATCTACCGGGCACGTGTTTTTTTAAAGGAGTACATTGGTTCAGTGGAAGTGTTGGTATAAAATGGAAATGCTCAATAGAAATACATACGAGATTTGGTTCCTCGATTACCTCGACGGGCAGCTGAATGAAGAGCAGCTTAATGTCTTGTTGGATTTCGTGGAACAAAATCCTGATCTGAAACAGGAGCTCCAGAATATTAAGGGTATTACCCTGTTGTCCGGCGACGAGTTGCTGGACAGGAAAGACACCCTGCTGAAATCCGGCAACGACATTCCCGGAATCGCCGCCATTGACCAGCTATGCATCGCCCGCATGGAAAATGACCTGACTGCCGAAGAGGCTGCCCGTTTTGATTCACGTAGGAGCGAGGACCGCAAACTGGAAGAAAATTACCAGGCGTTCAACCTGACCCGTCTTGCCCCTGCAACAGCAGTGATTTATCCGGATAAAAATACGCTCAGGAAAAAAACAGTTTTCTTTTCACCCTGGGTCATCACTGCCATTTCTTCGGCAGCCATCATCCTTCTGGCCTGGGTTCTGTGGCCTACCTCTCCCGAAAAATCATCCCCTGTGGTGGCCAAAGTGGAAACGCCGACTACAAAAGTGGATTCGGTAAACCAACCCGCAACCCGCAACCCACAACCCATAACCCACAACCCACAACCTGCAACCCTCACCCTGCAACCTGCAACCCGCCACCCACAACCCGAAAAATCAATCCCTGCGCGCGAATCCGTTTCCATGAATGCACTAGTGCCAAGAATATTAGCCGGACCCCGGATCCCGGATGCTGTATCCGGTAAAATATTATATGCTTCAAATCACGCCTACCCGGTTCTCAAGTCCTTACCCACTGCCGAAGAGGCACTCACCCTGCCGCAATATGCCTTGCAGCTGTTCCGCGAGAAGGTTCTGGGTGAAGACCGGACGCTGGTCCGGAAAACACGCTTCTCGATGTGGGAAGTGGCGGGTGCCGGTGTGAACAAAATCAATTCCATCGCAGGTACTAACATGGAACTCAACCGCCAGTATGATGATCAGGGCGACCTGCTTGCCGTATCTTTCAATTCGCGCCTGGTCGACGTGGAAGCCCCTGTCAGGGCGAAATAATCAAAAACTTTTTTTCTCCTGTAACTTTTCCAAAGGGTGGTCCGTCCTATTTTCAAATTCGCAAAAACCAATTATCATGAAAAGAGTTGTTTTGATGGCAATAGCGGCCCTGGTCTTATTCGGACTGAATAGCTACGGACAGGATCCGGATACTTCAAAGATCAGGATCGGTAACAAAAGATATCAGGTGATCGTAGAGGGTGACAAGGAAGTCAGAATCATCACCGGCGACGATGACAACGAAATCGATGAGGATTTCCGCGGCGAACACCGGCGTGAGCATCAATCGGTCCACCGCATGGATGGTACCTGGGGCGGATTTGAAATCGGCCTCGCCAATTTCGTAAACCGCGATTTTAAGTTCTCCCTGCCAGCCGATGCCGGATTCATGGATCTGAAAGTGGCAAACAGCGTGGATTTAAGCTTCAACTTCGCGGAAAAGTCCCTCGGAATCATTAAAAATTATGTGGGGATCGTTACCGGGCTGGGAATTCAGTATCAGAACTACCGGTTCGAGAAAGATTTCACATTAACCAAAACGGATAACGGAATCGCCACGGAGTCGGTTGGTATAGATCTCGACAAGAACCGGTTAAGCATCTGGCATTTAAATCTTCCACTGATGTTGGAATTCCAGATTCCCGTGTACGGTGAAAATACCCGGATCAAACTGGCCGCAGGGGTGATTGGCGGACTTCGGATCGGTTCACGCCAGGTTCAGAAATTCACCGAAAATGGGGAGAAGCAGAAGATTAAAATCAAAGACGATTTCTATCTGAGAAATTTCAACTACGGATTCACCGCCCGTGTCGGATACGGGGATGTGGCCCTCTTTGCCAATTATTATCCGCAGACGCTCTTTAAAAACTGCATGGGTCCCGAAATTTATCCGGTCACCATCGGCCTGCATTTCGGCGGCTGACCTGTTCCGGATCTGAAAATATTTTAAGTGGAGCCGCAATAAAGCGGCTCCACTTTTTTTATACAAACCCCTAATCAGCGGCTTGGTAGTTTTTTTTATCTTTCGGACGATGAAAGTACTAAGCGAACCCGAAAAGCTCCGGTATCACCGCCATCTCCTTCTCGACGAAATCGGCGAAGCCGGTCAGACCCTCATACGGAACACTAAATTCCTGGTCGTGGGAGCCGGAGGTTTGGGATGCCCGGTCATCCAGTATCTGACTGCCACAGGTGCCGGAACCATCGGGATTGTGGATAACGACGAGGTGGAAATATCGAACCTGCAGCGACAGGTATTTTACGGTTTCAACGACATCGGAAAGCTGAAGTCGATTGTGGCGAGTACCCGGATGAGGAAAATGAACAGCTTTGTGAACCTGGTGATTATCAACCGGAGGCTGACGGCACAAAATGCATTGGAAGTTTTGGAGGGATATGATGTGGTGCTGGATTGTACCGATAATCTGTTAACCCGTTATGTCATCAATGATTCCTGCATATTACTGGGTAAACCGATGGTTCATGCCGCGGTTCATAAATTTCAGGGCCAGGTTTCGGTATTCAATTACCGCGGCGGCCCGAGTTACCGGTGCCTGCATCCCCAAAGTGCCATGGGAAGCGCCATTCCGGCATCGGTACTGGGTATCTACAGTGTGATACCCGGAATCATTGGTCTTATGCAGGTTAATGAGGCGATCAAGATAGTCACCGGGATCGGTCAGCCACTTAGTGGTAAGTTGCTTATATACAATGCATTACAATCCGATTTTCTTTATTTTGATATTCAAAGAAACCCTGATAATTTTATCCGCGAGAATGTATTCAATCTCCTAAATGCCGGAAAGGAATTATGAAACTTTTATTAATCAGCAATTCAACCAATGCAGGGGAAAATTACCTGAGTCATCCCCTGGAGCAAATCGGAAATTTCCTGAAACCGGGTATCGACCGGGTTCTGTTTATTCCGTATGCTGCAGTCACCTTTAGCTACGATAGTTACGAAAAGAAAGTACAGGACCGGCTGGCCGAACTGGACATCCAGGTGGAATCCATCCATCACTTCCCTTCCGCGCTGAAGGCTGTGGAGAAAGCCGACGCCATTGTAGTAGGAGGCGGAAATACCTGGCAGCTGACCCGCTGCTTGCATGATAATAACCTGACCGATGCCATCCGCGAAAAAGTACTGACCGGCACTCCCTTTATCGGCTGGAGCGCCGGGGCCAATGTGGCTTGTCCCACCATCCGCACCACCAACGATATGCCGATTGTGGACCCGGTGGGACTGTATGCATGCAATTTTGTTCCCTTTCAGATCAATCCTCACTACCTGGATGCACATCCTGAAGGACATGCAGGTGAAACCCGAGAACAACGCATTCAGGAATTCATAGAGATCAACCCGGACCTTTATGTGGTCGGCCTGCGCGAAGGAACCATGCTGGAAGTCCGCAATAGCATCGTATCACTGATCGGTCCCCGCGCCGCCCGGATATTCCGGAAGGGGGAGGACCCACGCGAAGTGCAGCCCGGAGGGGACCTTTCGTTCCTGATGCAGTAGATTACGCTCGCTGCGCTCGCTAACTATGCTCGGCTTCGCCTCGCTAACTATGCTCGGCTGCGCCTCGCTAACTATGCTCGCTACGCTCGCTAACCATGCTCGGCTTCGCCTCGCTAATTGTTCTCGCTGCGCTCGATAATTATGGCCTTTGTACCTCAATTAGCGAGGCGTTAGCCGAGCATAATAGGAGCGGAGCGACCATTTAGCGACCGCAGGGAGCGTAATTAGCGAACGCAGTGAGCATAGTTAGCGAACGCAGTGAGCATAATTAGGAGCGAAGCGACCATTTACCTAATTTCGCCTCTCAAT
Organism: Bacteroidales bacterium; assembly: GCA_038330665.1. Taxonomy (GTDB): domain Bacteria; phylum Bacteroidota; class Bacteroidia; order Bacteroidales; family UBA12481; genus UBA12481. The sequence goes on along the minus strand of JBBQOG010000139.1, from coordinate 4,145 downwards.
GTCAACTTCCCATTTTACCGGCACCGTCATTAAAACCACCGGCTCTTATCATACGGTAAGAACAGATGCAGGGGAGGTGCTGATCTGTGGGATCAAGGGAAGCTTCCGCCTGAGGGGGATCCGCACCACCAATCCGGTGGCCGTGGGAGACCATATCGACGGAACATCCGATGAGCCGGGAAAAGGGATCATTACCAAAATCCATCCCCGGAAAAATTATATTATCCGGAAAGCGATCAATCTGGCCCGCGAATCTCATATCCTGGCGGCCAATATCGACCAGGCTTTCCTCATGATCACGCTGAAGGCTCCCGTCACCCTTTCGATGTTTGCCGACCGGTTCCTCGTAACGGCAGAGGCCTACAGTGTGCCGGTCGTTCTGATTTTCAATAAAACGGACCTTTACGGACCGGAGGAGCTGGCAACCCAGTTCGACTGGATCAGTGCCTATTCAATTGCGGGCTACCCCTCACTGACCCTCTCACTGAAAACAGGAAAGGGACTGGAGGAGATCCGGAATTACCTGCCGGGTAAAATCACCCTGATCAGCGGGAACAGCGGGGTGGGGAAATCTACCCTCGTCAATGCACTGGATCCGTTAAAACATCTGAAAACCAGTGAGATATCATTATCCAATAAATCGGGTAAACATACCACCACCTTTCCGGAAATGATCGACATCTCCTCTGGAGGCCAACTGATCGATACTCCGGGAATCCGGGGATTCGGGATGCTTGAAATTGATAAAAATGAACTCTACCATTATTTTCCCGAGATTTTCAAACACTCGGATTCCTGCCAGTACTATAATTGTTCCCACACCCACGAACCCGGATGTTCGGTTCGCGAAGCCGTGGAAAACGGAGAGGTATCGGAAATGAGGTTTATGAATTATCTTGGCATGATGGAAGGGGTCAATAATAAATACCGGTAGGTTTTACAAGATGACAGACAAGCCCATCTATCTGGATTATAATGCCACCACCCCGATCGATCCCGGGGTGGCGGCTGCCATGGAACCCTTCCTGCACGATTTTTTCGGTAATCCCGGCAGCAGCCATTATTACGGACAGCAGGCCCGGCTTGCCGTGGAAACCGGCCGGAACCAGGTGGCCGCACTCCTCGGGGCCACACCCGGAGAGATCGTGTTTACCAGCGGCGGTACCGAGTCCAATAACCTGGCAATCCTCGGGGCGGCACATGCCCGCCGGCACCTCGGAAACCATATCCTCACCACTGCCGTGGAACACCCTGCGGTACTGGAGGTTTGCCACGCCCTGGAAAAGGAAGGCTTTATCATAACCAGGTCACCGGTGGATGCATCCGGACAGGTGGACCCTGATGAATTCATCCAGCTGATCCGGCCCGATACCATCCTGATCTCGGTGATGCACGCCAATAATGAAGTGGGAACCATACAGCCGGTGGCGGAAATCGGACGGGTGGCCCGCGCAAGGGGAATCGCGATGCACTGCGATGCTGCGCAAAGTGTCGGGAAAATTCCGGTCCGGGTGGACGACCTGCAGGTCGACCTGCTTTCGGTGGCCGGTCATAAATTATATGCACCAAAAGGAATCGGAGCCCTCTATATCCGTCAGGGAATCCATTTGGAAAAAGCAGCCCACGGCGCTGACCATGAGCTGAACCGCCGGCCGGGTACCGAGAACGTGATGGGAATCGCCGGATTGGGAAAGGCCTGTGAACTGGTCAGGATCGGACTCGAAGGGTACTCGAAGCAGTTAAAAAATCGGCGTGACCTGCTGGAAAAGCTTATCCTTGAAGGTTTTCCAAATGCCGTGGTTCATGGTCATCCGGAAATGAGACTGCCCAATACCCTGAGTATCGGATTCCCCGGTATCGAAGCGGCTGCTTTGCTTGATTCCATGAAAGGCGTGGCCGCCTCGGCCGGTGCAGCCTGCCATAGCGGACAGTCGGAAGTCTCCGGTGTATTAAGCGCCATGCGGGTTCCGCTGACAGTGGCCATGGGCACCATACGGCTCTCGACCGGTCGCTATACTACCGAAGAAGAGATCAGGATGGCAGCAAGGTTATTAGCGGATTCTCCCTTATTTGGTTGAAGAAGGAGCGTCCATGGTTCAGATCATCATGGTCGGTTGACATCAAAATATTCTAAATATGAAAACGAAAAGAATTTTAACGGTACTGGCCTTTCTGCCGCTACTCCTTCCCCTGTCGGCCCAGAATGACTTATGGGTATATGATCCCGCCGCGGGGTGGAAATATCAGCAGGGAACCATTTATGAGGCTTCATTATCCGTGCATCCCAAAGGGCTCTACCTGGAATACGGACTCTACCTGACCGTGGGCGTGAATTCGGATATGTACCTTCCTGCGGACCAGCTGGAGGCCACCCTGAATTTTCAGTTGCCCAAAGGTGCCATCGTGCTGGATAACTGGCTCTGGGTAGGCGAGGATATCGTTCAGGGTAAACTGATCGATCGTTGGTCGGCCTCTGAAATCTATGAGGGAATCGTGAACCGGCGGCGCGATCCCAGTGTACTTTTTAAAAATTCCGCCACGCAATACCAGCTCAGGGTTTATCCGCTTAGGAACAAGGAAACACGAAAGATAAAGATCACCTACCTGATGCCGGTCACCTGGTCGAAAGGGAAAGTGGAAGCGCAGCTGCCGGCCAATATTCTCCAAACGTCGAAACAAGTGCCTGATTTATATGTTTTTACCTGGGAAGACAAGGGTTTTATCCATCCGGCATTTAACTCCTCTGATCTGCGTTTTGAAGATAAGAGCGATGCAGAGTTCGGAAATTATAAATGGGGAAGGGTCCCTGCGGGTAAACTTCCGATGAATCCTTTAATTACCCTGGAAGCCCCGGTCCAGAACGGAATCTATTTCAGTGTTTTTGAAGATGGCCACGCCGGTTATTATCAGCTTGCCCTGTCGCCCGGCGATTTTATGGCCCAGAATCAGCATTCCCGGATTCTGGTGATGATCGATTATGAATCCGGGAATTCATCCGTTTCGAAAGTGAACCTCCTGACCGAGCTGAAGCACCGTCTGCTCACCGGATATGGACCGGAAGATGAGTTCAATGTGGTATTCTCGAAACTACAGGTGGAGCGTATGTTCGATTCCTGGAAACCCATCACCGAAGTCAACCTCAATGCCGCATTCGATCCGCTGGCCTCACAATCCATGTACAGCAATCTGCCGGGCCTTTTTGCATCCGCATTCGATTTCTTCAAAACCACCGGTGAACCGGGTTCCGTGCTGCTGCTGACCAATTCTGATAATTTTGCCAATTACGAACAGGCCAATTCACTGATCAGGGACCTGAAGGATATGCAAAATCCGCTTCCTCCAGTCTATATTGCCGATGTTCAGGATATGAACTATAATTATTATTATATCAACAGCCATTATTACCAGGGACAGGAGTATCTGTATGTGAACCTGAGCAAGGCTTCCGGCGGATATTACCGCAGTATGCGCGAAGGTCTCGCCTACCCCGAGCTGCTGAATGAAATAGCCGGTTCAATGGCCGGGATCGTGACGGCCTTTGATTTATCCCCGGCCCCGGTTAACGGAATCTGCTACGGACAGTTCGGTACGAATATTCTGGAGGGATTTCCAGTTAACCAGACGGTTACGCAAGTCGGAAAATTTATCGGCCAGTCGCCATTCAGCATTACCCTCACCGGGCTCTATCAGAATGAGGTCTTTTCGCAACTACTACATGTGGAAGAGAGCCAGGTCAGCCCGGCAGACACCATGCTGGCCAAGATGTGGCACGGGCGCTATATCGGGGAACTCGAAAGTTCCGCCCGCAATAACCGGATCGATCAGGAAATTCTATATGAAAGTATGAACAACCGGGTGCTGTCAATCTTTTCCGCATTCCTTTGCCTGGAACCGAGCGATAGCGTGAGTGTCTGCCAAACCTGCAAGGATGAATCGAGGCTGGTGAGTATCGGAGACCAGATGCCTTTTGACTCAACCGGGTTTGCCAGTTTCTATCCCAATCCGTTCACCAACAAGCTGACCATTGAGATCACACTCAATCTTCAATCGGAAGTTAATGAGGTGGTGATACATATTTATAACCTTACCGGTCAGCTGGTCTTTGAAAAAACGGAGGAGGCCACGCCGGGTCAGGTGATCTATAC
>JBBQOG010000138.1:0-8169 GCA_038330665.1 Bacteroidales bacterium | reverse complement strand
TGCAATGATTGTAAATTCATGAAATTGCACTCGCTGAAGAAAATTTACCTGACGCTTAAAAATGAGTGGCCGGAAGTTACGGTTCCGGAAGATATCCGTCTGAAGGCAGAAATACCGATCCGCCGGATGCTGGAATGGTCGTAGAGGAGAAGCAGACCGTAGAAAAGAGGTCGGGCACAAAGGCACTCCCATACATAATGTTAGATATATACTATGAAAACCTGCCGTTTTCCATTTGCTTTTCCTTTCTTTCTTGCTGTTCTTGTGTTTCTTAACGGTCTCAACGTCAGTGTTGAGGCTCAGTCCAAAACGAATGCAAGCATTCTGCCGCCCGGCTATCCCGACCGGTCAGCCACGCTCGATGTGCTTCCGGGTTTCAAAACACCACCCCCCGGTTATGGGGAGGTTAGTTTTTACTGGTGGCTGGGCGATACCCTCACCCGCGAGCGGATTACCTGGCAGCTCGACCAGCTTGCCGGAAAAAGCATTACCGGACTTCAGGTTAATTATGCACACAGCGATGAAGGTGGAAATATCTGGGGGCTCACTTACCCCGGAAAGCCCCGCTTATTCTCAAAGGAATGGTGGGATCTGTTTTCGTGGTTCCTGCAGGAAGCAAAAAAGAGGAACATGTCGGTCAGCCTGAGCGATTACACGCTGGGGATTGCGGGCCAGGGCTGGTTTGTCGATGAAATGCTGGCCGAAAACAAAAGTCTCTGCGGTTCCAGACTGCTGTCGAAGGAATTTATGCTGCGTGCGAATCAGGATACCCTGATCAATTTGCCGGATAATTTGCTTAGCCTGGTGATCTGCCAAATGGCGAACGGGCAAATGGTACCCGGTTCTCTGGTAAATCTCTCCGGAAGCATGGAGAAGGTATATCATCCTGAACCGGAAAATGAGGTGCGGAAAATTCTATTCGTATACTACGAAACGGTAAAGACTTCCTTCGATCCGATGAACCCCCTCAGTGGAAAAAAAGTAATCGAAAAGTTCTTTAAGCCTTTTGAAGAGCATTGTCCGGGTGAAGCCGGCAAGGGCCTGAATTTCTTTTTCTCCGATGAACTGAATTTTGGTATCACCGGTCTTTTATGGAATCCGGATTTCGCCAAAGAGTTCAAAAAGAGAAAGGGTTATGATCTCCTCCCTGAAATTTCCGCCCTATTTATGGATATCGGTCCGGGTACCCCTAAAATCAGGATTGATTTTAATGATGTAATGGTCACGCTCAGCGAGGAGAATTTTTTCCGTCCGATATATAACTGGCATACCGACAGGGGAATGCTATATGGTTGCGATCATGGAGGGCGGGGACTGGATGTGACGGAATTCGGCGATTATTTCAGGGCTCAGCGATGGATGTCGGGTCCTGGGTGCGACCAGCCGGTGCTGGGCCGTAACATCAGCAAGAATAAAGTTGCCAGCTCCATCGCGCATCTGTATGAGCGACCCCGTACCTGGCTCGAAGGATATCACAGTAGCGGCTGGGGCACCAGCAGCGCACAGATTGCGGACGCCACATTTGTCAATTTCGCCATGGGCCAGAATTTACTCAGCCTGCACGGATTATATTATTCCACACATGGCGGTTGGTGGGAGTGGGCTCCGCCGGACAATCATTTCAGACAGCCCTATTGGGACGGCATGGGCGATTTGCTTAAATGCACCGAACGCCTGAGTTATGTTTTAAGCCAGGGATATCACCGCTGTGATGTGGCTATCGTATATCCGGTTACCCCGGTTGTAACCGGGATGGATGGCCAGCTGGCCGTTTCCACTGCCTTTGCTGCCGGCGAAAAACTGTATAAAGCTGGAATCGATTATGATTTTATTGATTTTGAATCCCTGGCAAGGGCGCGTGTAAAAGATGGCGAGCTGCAGGTGAGTGGGGAATCCTATAAGGTTCTGATTCTTCCTGCGATGAGTGCAGTGCGATTTTCTACCATGGAGAAAACATTCGATTTTTTTCAGGGTGGGGGAATAGTCATTGCCTTGGGTGCACTTCCGGAGGCCAGTGAACGGACAGGTCGCGATGATGCGTCGCTCCAGTCGATGAATTCAAAAATATTCGGCGTGTCGGCCAATGAAATCAGGCCCGGTGGCGGAAACCTTTTAACCCGCAGCACCCCGAAAAATGGTTATGGAATTTTTCTTGAAAAACTGGACAGCATTGCGGAAGAAATCTCCGGTCTGATTACAACTGATTTTCGGGTGTTTGGCCAATGCGAGAGCCCATACATCCTTCACCGCAAGGTGGGCAAAAGGGATATTTATTTTGTGTACGGAGTGCCAAAAGATACCGTTTGTTATTTCCGGAGCACCGGTGCGGTGGAGTTGTGGAACCCCTGGAACGGAACTGTTAAAACGCTGCCGGTGCTTTATTCAGGAAATACGGGCACCCGGATACGGATGCCGTTGAGTGCTATGGAACCGCAGCTGATCGTGTTTAGCCCAGGGGAGGCTGTCACGGATGCAGATTCGGAGCCGGTGAAAGCCAAGGGTGAGGTTTTATTGGTGGGGGACTGGGAATTTGAATTGAAACCAACCCTGGATAACCGTTGGGGTGATTACCGTCAGCCCCCCTATGCCGGTTTTGTGGCTACCGATGCCAATGTGATCCGATATAAACCGGAAGGAGAAAATGCGGATCAGTGGCAAAATCCCGGATTTGATGATTCCGGTTGGGATATGGTCCAGATTTCATATGGACCGCAATTCTGGCGGTTGGGACCATTGCCGGTTTCCGCAGATTCCATTGCACTCGAAAAGCTGCTCTCCTCGCTTAAAAGGGTCGACCCGGCCATTCCGGTGAAGGTGGGCAACAAGAACTATTACTGGTCCCCGTATGAATTTTCCTGGAGATGGGGCCTTAAAGGAAATCCGGGCCGGCAGGGGTATCATGGACTAAAGGAATGGATTCATGATGATATTTTTCAGTTTGGCCGGGATGTCCGTGACTGGCCAGGCGTACCCCGTCCCCGTATCCTGCCTGATCCGGCCGGCACCACTTACTATGTGTGGTCCACGGTAGGATCGGTCGAAGAGCAGGTGGCCAAACCTCTGGCAGGGGGAAATCTCCCGGCGGCGATGTGGTTGAATAATAATCTTATAATCATATCCGGACAAGAGATTGGCCTGAAAGCAGGAGCCAATCCGCTGCTATTGAAGTATACCTCCACCGGTACCGGTTACGTCGTTTTTGAGAGGCCAACCCTCTCCGTCGGACCTCGGCCCCAGGTGCCGCTATCCACGAACTGGTATCTGAACCCGGACCTCCTTACCTACGATCTGCTGCCAGGGATGGGAAACAGTGCCGGATGGTACCGTTTTAAATCTCCTCCGGGATTGCAGTCCATTGAAATGGCTATGAATCAGCGTCCCCAGGTATGGGTAAACGGCAGGGAGGTGCCCGTGCGTAGTTTTAAAGCTCCTGCCGGATTATACGCCGATTCCCTTCAGGTTGCCTGGAAGGCCGAACCGGCCACTTCGGTTTCGGCATCTGCGCAGGTGGCCATCAGGTGCCGGATGGAGCCTGGGTTTTATGGGGGTGCAGCCATTCCCGAACCGATCCGTCTGAATTGCGGAAGAGGATTATTGCGACCCGGCGATTTGTCGGAGGATGAAAGTCTGCGCACGTATTCAGGCGGAATGACCTATCGAAAGACCATCCTGCTTTCCGCTGAGCAGATCCGGTCACGCAGGATTCTGCTGGATCTTGGATACCTGGTCTCAACTGCAGAAGTTTGGGTGAATGGAACCCTGGTAGGCAAGCGCTTGTCGCCACCCTGGCAATTTGAGGTTGCCAACCTGCTCCGGGTGGGGGAAAATCGGTTAGAAGTATTGATTTATAATACTTTAGGAAATTACTATCTGACTACACCCAGTAATTATGTGGGCTCGACCCAATCCGGACTAATCGGCCCGGTTAAACTGATTTTAGAGTAGGACCCCAACCGGCAGTATTATGAAAATTGGCCACTGCGGTGCCTGGAGGAACGAGTTCATCGCAGGCTTTACAAAATTCCGGGGATGCCTTCATCTCCATGACCGGCAGAAAATGTTCCAACTGTTCGAGGGTTCGCGGGCCGATTAAGGGAGCAGTGATACCGGGCTGATCCTTAACCCAGGTAAGTGCAGCCTGGGCCGGAGATAACCCCAGGCTCCCGGCAAGGGCAACAAATTTCAGACCGGTGGCAATGGCCGCGGGAGTAACCCGATCTGCATAAATTCCGCCTCGCAGGCTTGCCCTGGAATCTGGCGGTATCTGGTCATAACTCTGATATCTGCCGGTTAACAGGCCCATCGCCAGTGGCGACCAGGTGATTACGCCCAGTTCATGTGCCAGGCACATCGGGATGAGCTCATTTTCAATGGTGCGGTCGAGCAGGTTATAGGGAGGCTGCTCAGAAACAAAGCGTACATAACCCTTCAGCTCACTGATCATCAGACCCTCCATGATTTTCCAGGCCGGAGCGGTGGAGCTTCCGATATAACGGATTTTGCCCTGGCGAACCAGATCGTCAAGGGCGGAAAGTGTTTCCTCCTGTGCAACGGTGAAATCCGGGCGGTGCAGCTGGAAAATATCGATATAATCAGTTTGCAGCCGAAGCAGGGAGGCTTCACAGGCTCTGATCAGATGCAACCTTGAATTGCCACGGTCGTTGGGACCCGGACCGGTGGGGTAGTGCGCCTTGGTGGCTATCAAAACCTGGTCGCGGCGCCCATTCTCCCGGAGGGTTCGGCCGATGATCCGCTCACTTTCTCCCTTTGCATAACTGTTACTGGTATCAATCAGGTTGATACCCGCATCGAGGGCGATATTGATAATAGACCGGGCCTCCTTTTCAGGCGTCGGATTGGCGAAATTATCGGTGCCTAAAACAAGGGGAGAAATCTTTACGCCGGTACTACCGAGATTTTTGTATTCCATCATTCAAATATATTCTTTTCGTAAAATCCTTGAAGGGGTTTTCTACCTTTAACGCCTGTCTAAAGTTACATCTTAATGTCTTCCACTTTAATCCAGATAATCGGTTTTGTTGGCTTGTTGTTTTTCGTGCTTTCATTCCAGCAGAAAAACCGAAAAATGATTCTTTTCCTGATGGTAATCGGACAGGGGATCTTTTTACTGCACTTCGTTTTGCTGGGGGCATGGACAGCCGTGGGAATGAATGTGGTGGGGATGGTCCGGTCGATGGTCTTTTGGGCCCGTGAAGATAAGAAATGGGCCAATTGGCGGTTTTGGCCGGTAGTCTTTATATTTCTGTTCATCGGAGCCGGAATATTGGCGGATGAATCCTGGCTTGGAACCCTGCCGGTGATCGCCATGAGCATTGAAACCACCGGCTTGTGGTTGAAAAACCTTAAACGTTTGAGAATGATCAATTTGTTTCCTCACCCCTTTTGGTTTACCTATAATTATCTGATGGGATCCTGGGCAGGCGTGGTATGCGAAATTTTTGTCTTTTCATCCGTGGTGGTAGCGATCATCAGATACGACCTGCCCAGAAGGTCGAAATCACCAAAAATCATAGTTAATTCGAATGGCTAAGGATCCGACCGATCTGCATCCGGGTGAATATCATCTAAAGGTTGAACGAAGAAAGATTTCCCTCGAAGCAGCAGATAGTATGGGCCTTTTTTATGGGTTTCTGACACTGCACCAGTTTGCCCCAATCGATGAATCAGGCCGGTTTTATCCTGATTCCACACGGACGGGTATTCCAGCGCTGGAGATCTTCGATTATCCCCGTTTTCAGTAGAGGGGATTGATGCTCGATTGCAGCCGGACTTTTTTGCCGGTATCTTATCTGAAAAAGACCATTGACAGGCTTGCATTATTGAAATTGAATGTATTGCACCTGCACCTGACCGACGATCAGGGCTGGCGGATGGAAATCCGGCGATACCCCCGGCTTACTGCTGTTTGCTCAGAATTTGCACCGAAATACCCTGGTGAGACCGGTGGGTTTTATAGCCAGGAAGAACTCAGGGAGCTGGTAGCCTCTGCAGCTGCAAAATTCATCACCATTGTTCCGGAAATCGAAATGCCGGGACACTCCTCTGAACTCTTTGCCGCATTTCCTCAACTCTCCTGTATAGGAAAAGTGACTGAAATATTTCCGTATTTTTCAGGTCCGGGGGTGACAGAGGATATTTTATGTGCGGGAAAGGATAGTGTTTTTTATTTCCTTGAAAATGTGCTGGATGAAGTCATGGAAATTTTCCCCTCCCCATTCATCCATATTGGTGGGGATGAAGCGCCAAAAATCAGGTGGTGATGTCACCCACTTCCAATGGCTATTTCGATTATTCGTACGAGACCACCCCGATGGAAAAAGTTTATGCTTTTGATCCGGTACCTGCAGGAATGGATTCAGTGCAGACCTGCCTGATTCTGGGCGGACAAGCAAATTTCTGGTCGCATATTGACCGGACGGAGGCACGGATCGACCAGCAAATATATCCCCGGCTGATTGCCCTGTCGGAAGCCCTGTGGTCTCCCTTAAATAGTAAAAATTATCGAGATTTTCAAAACCGTCTGAATCAAGGAAAAGGGTGGTTGAACCGATCGGATGTTCCCACCGACCACAACTAATTAACTCGCCAGAATTCTTATAATCATGCAGTTAAATGATTCACAATTCCGAATCATTTTGCAGTGTCAATTATGAAACGTTCCTTTACACCGGGTAAATGGATAAAAAAATTAATGCTTAAGCATGAAAAAAATTAAAAAGTTCGTCATTGACCTCTTTGTAGAGGGCTTTTTCAGAAGATGGTATCGCTTTGTTAATCATCAGGATAAAAATGCCGAAGTGGTTTTTATGAATTATGGGTTTGCGGAAGATACCAACACCATGTCTCTGGAAGATCATGATGAGCCCAACCGGTATCCGATACAACTTTATCATCAGCTGGTAAGAGCGCATGAGCTTGAAAATAAGGATATTCTTGAAATTGGCTGTGGCCGGGGAGGCGGTCTTGCTTTCCTGACCAAGCTGTTGAAGCCTTCATCGGCGGTCGGAATCGATTTGGATCCTACGGCAGTTGAATTTTGTAATAAACACTGGAGCAAGCCCGGACTCTCCTTCATGCAGGGGAATGCCCAATCCATCAATTTGCCGGATAACTCCTTCGATGTGATCATCAATGTTGAATCCAGCCATCGGTATGAAGATCTGACCCAGTTTTTGAGTGAAGTCAAGCGTTTACTGCGCCCTGACGGAATTTTTCTGATCACCGATTTTCGCGGTAAGGATAAAATGCCCGAATTGTTAAATCATTTTGGAGGATCCGGCATGGAAATGTTCGGAACCGACAATGTAACTCCTCAGGTTGTTAAGGCATTGGAATTGGATGATGACCGTCGCCGTCAACTCATAAAATCACTGTCGCCCAGGTTTTTGCACGGGATAGCCAAAGATTTTGCCGGAGCTAAGGGATCGCCGACCTACCGCCGGTTTGCGACCGGGAAATGGATATATTTCAATTACTACTTCAAAAAACCAGCAGCGATTAAGGTTCGATCCGGCCAGGCAGGTTGAGACGACCTTTTCTACAAAGCGAAACAGGAACTTCATTCCTTTTTGCTGTTCCGGGCGGTGTATTCAAGGTGCTCGGAATTGAGCATCCTCGTTAACAAAGTGTCAGGAAATTTCCCCGAATGGTAAATTTCCATTTATATTCAATACTCAATATCTTGATTTCGAGATTTTTATCGAACTCAGGGTTCTTGAAATGCTGAACCGTTATCCTTCTGGCATACCCTTTGCGGACAAGCTAAACGGACCTGAATATTTACTTTAGAATATGCAGAACATGCCTAGTTTGATATAATTATTGCCATAAGACAAACTCCTATCTGATACAGTAAGTTTTTCTTAGGTTATAATTAGATTCCCGCCTATTTTAGCGGATATAATGAATGCCTAATTTTGTATCATATAGCTAAACCGAGGATAGAAAAAATTAAGAATAAAAATCATTGATTATGAGAAAGTTGTTTACTTCATTGCTTTTTGTCTTTGCTATGGTCTCATTTACAGGCCAGGCACAGGTCAACAAGCCCACCTGGTCAGTTGATCCGGCTGGTTTTGGGAATGACATGGATGTTACCGCCGAGGTTTACATTGGTGCTGCTGCTGTTTCTTCGGGTGGTTTGATGGG
>JBBQOG010000137.1:0-8187 GCA_038330665.1 Bacteroidales bacterium | reverse complement strand
ATTTTTCGGATTCATCCGAATGATCAGATCCGCTAAGAGTCGAGCTCTTGTCATGAACCGCGTAAAATGCGTTGGAAAATAAATTGAGAATTACCCGGCCAATATCCTGTGGGATGATATTTATTTTTCCGATCGACGGATCAAAATCGGTTTTCATATCGGCCTGAAATGATTTATCCTTTGCTTTCATTCCAAAGTAGCTTAACCGCATAAATTCTTCCGTGAGCGAATTGATGTCAGTGGGTTCGCGAACACCGCTTGCCGTGCGGCTGTGTTGGAGCATTCCCTTCACGATGGCATCGGCCCTTTTACCATGTTGCGATATTTTTTCCAGATTTTGTTTTAAATTATCGGATAATGATTCTAATTCGGAAACATTCCCTTTATTAATGTCCTCAATCATCTCATCGATTAATTCGATGCTCAGTTCGGAAAAATTGGTAACGAAATTCAATGGATTTTGAATTTCATGCGCCACTCCTGCGGTCAGCTCTCCGAGCGTAGCCATTTTTTCCGCCTGGATCAGCTGCGACTGTGTGGCTTTAAGCCTTTCATGCGACTGCTCCAGTTTATGATAAGCCTTTTCGATTTCCTTGGCCTGTTCCAAATCCCTGAGCCTGCTTTTCTCGCGTTCCCGCCTGAGCAAACGGCTTCTGAAATACCGGTCGGAAACAAATGCTGCTAAAGCAAATAAAATAAGATATAAAATATATGCCCACAGGGTTCTCCACCAGGGCGGCTTTATTGTGATCTTCAGGGTCGCTCCTTCCTCATTCCACACCCCATTATTATTGGCCGCCTTTACATGAAAAATATATTTTCCCGGATGAAGCATCGGGTAAAAAGCAACGTGCTGGTTACCGGCATCGCGCCATTCATTCTCGTAATTTTCCAGTTTATAGGCACTTCTGTTTTTGGCCGGATTAGAATAGTGAATAGCCAGAAATTCTATGGAGATATTATTCTGATCATGTCGGAGGATAATCTCCTTTGTTTCGTTAATCGGTTTTTTTAAAATTGAATTTTCACCGGGAATTATTGTTTGATTAAATAATTTTAAATCGGTTAATAGTACTCGTGGTGGAATTGAATTTTTATTCACATCCTTTGCGTTGAAAACATTTATTCCATTGGCGCCACCGAAAAGAAAGAGTCCTTTTGAAGTCTTCAGATTTGAATTATCTGCAAATAATTGGCTTTGTGCCCCATCCGCAATTGTGTAATTATTGAAATGTCCCGAATTCAAATCAAATCTGCTTAATCCTTCAAATGTACTCAGCCAGAGTGCATTATTTTCCGGATCCGGGAGAATCCCCTGGATGCTCATCGACGGCAATCCATCACTGCGGGTATAGGTGGTTATTTTTTTATTTTCCACATCATACCGGCTTAATCCACCCTGCCAGAGTCCAACCCAAACCGTACCAGTGGAGTCTTCATAAAAGGAGTTGATGGTCTGGGTCATGAACACATCTCCTGCCTTTTTATCGAAACCATGTCTTTCAATTTTGTCTGTTTTATAATCGTATAAAAACAGCCCGTTAGGGGTCATCAGCCAGAGGCCATGACGGCTGCTTTCAAAGGCCCGGTCAATTTCATTGCTTATCATATTTCCTCCTGCTACCTGGTTCAAATCATACTTTTTGAATTCAGCAGAACCTTTTGTTTTTTTGAACAGCCCGCTGTTGGTGCAGATCCATAAGTTTTCATGGCTATCGCGGAGGTATTGGTGAATGAACAGGGAATCCGGGATTCCAACCATGGCTATTTTCCTCAGCGTTTTTGTTTTTAGCGAGAATTGAAATTGACCGCCGGAGGTACTTAAAAAGAATTGATCGGGAGCATTTTCAAAAATTCCGAAAATGTGATTGAACTGGTTGCCGACCAATTTAAATGGCAACGGGGTGAGGATTCCGGTGGCCGGATCCAGGGTGTTAAATCCTGAAGCATTGCCCTGTCCGGAGGTAGTGATCAGGATTTTACCGTCGGAGCATTCCAGAATGTGATTGGCCCATCCCGGAGTGATCGTGGCAGCATCATCCTTCACAGAGCTGTATGATTTCAAAACGGTTTTTTCCTCATATTTGAAAATGTCATTCAGCGCAGTGCCCATCCAGAGTGACCCAAACGAATCAAACTGCAGGTCAACTACCGAAGCCTGGGAAAAGGATTTGTTGGTTGCACTGTCATAGATTTCAAATATCGATGTCTTTTGATCGAAGTACCGCAGTCCGGGATTTGTTCCAATCCAGATATTTTCATCCTTGTCGAAGATCAGCGTGTTTTTATCCCCTTTTTCATTGGTGGTCTTCATTAGATCGCCGGGCGAAAATATCTTGTATTTATTGGTTTCGGGGAAATACTCAACCAATCGGGCGTTGGAGGTAATAAACCATACATGGCCCTCTTTGTCGCATTTAATATCAGTAAAGTATTCACGATTTTTCTCGTATTGCGGGTCCCAGAAGTGAAGCTTGGTGAGCTTGTTGTCTGTGCCGATATGGTAGGAACCGTTCCAGCTCAGCAGCCACACGGTATTCTTACTATCGGTAACTATTCGATACACATTCTGTGTGGCAAGGCTGTCCGGTGGAGAGAATTTTTTGATCCTGTCATCCTGTTGATCGTAATACAAAAGACCCTGTGAAAGGGTGTAATAATCTGATGTAACCCCAAGGTATATCCGCCCGCGATGATCTTCCGCCATGGCGGCTATACCGATTTCGACATTGGCCGGATGCGGAATCAGGCTCTTGAATTCGTACTGCCGGAATGCTTTTGTTACAGGATTATACGCATTGAGGAATTCCGGGGATGCGCCAATCCAGATCTGTCCGGTGTGGTCTTCGAACAGCGACCAGACAATCATTCCCTGCATGGAAGCGGAGTCATTAGGATTGGGGTAAAACCTCCTGAATTCATACCCATCAAAACGAGCCAGACCATTGATTGTTCCAATCCACATATATCCCGATTGATCCTGAAGGATGTGGTTGGCTTGTGCACCAGGAAGTCCATCCTGTTCCGTAAACTGGACTAAGTTGCCGGGTTTGATCTGGGCAATGAGGGATGGAGGAGCAAAAATCCAAATCAAGCTAATGATCGAAATTGTTTTTATTACTATTTTTTTGATCATTTCTCTTGAATTTTAATTTTTGAGAATAATAATAAACTCTGTGCCTACGCCTTCCTCGGTATTTACCTTAATATCTCCGTTATGGCCTTTTGTGATGATGTCGTAACTGAGCGACAGTCCTAGTCCGGTGCCCTCACCCGAAGGTTTGGTGGTAAAAAAGGGTAGGAAGATTTTATCCAGCACTTTTTGGGGAATACCGGTGCCATTATCCCGGATGCTTATTTCAACATGCCCGTCAATTTTTTTTGTGCTTACTGTAACGGTTGGCTCATAATTTAGCGTGGGCTGCTCATCTAAAGCGATCAGTCTTAATTTTTCATTTACCGCGTAAAATGCATTGGAGAAAAGATTTAAAATCACCCGGCCAATATCCTGCGGAATGATTTTTATTTTTCCGATCGCAGGATCAAAATCAGTTTTTGTGATGGCTTTAAACGATTTGTCTTTTGCGCTCATGCCATAATAACTCAGGCGTAAAAACTCATCGGCCAATGCGTTGATATCGGTCGGTTCCCTAACGCCGCTAGCGGTTCGGCTATGCTGAAGCATACCTTTTACAATTGAATTCGCCCTATTCGCATGCTGGCTGATTTTTCCCAGATTCTCTATGACATTGCCGGCAGTTTCCTTCGCCTCTTCAGCCTGTCCAAGATCTAATTCTTCTTTCATTTCAGTCAATAACTCCATGCTGACTTCCGAGAAGTTCTTGACAAAATTCAGCGGGTTTTGAATTTCATGGGCAATACCGGCAACCAGTTCACCCAGTGAAGCCATTTTTTCGGCATGTATAAGTTGCTTTTGTGTAGCCTTAAGTTCATCATACGCTTTCTCAATTTCCCGTGCTTGCTTGAGTTCCCGGGCTAAAACTTTTTGTCGTTCTTTTGCAATCAGCCGGCGACTCTGAAAACGGTCGACCAGGAATATTCCTGCAAACAGCAGAAGGATATAAAACAGGTAAGCCAGCGTCGATCGATACCAGGGTGGAAGTATTTTAAAATGATAGGTGATCGGATCACTCCAGTTACCATCAGGGTTTCGGGCTTTAATCATGAGGGTGTAACTGCCCTCGGGCATGTTGTCGAAGCTGGCAGTTGATCTTTTGCCTGCAAGGCTCCAGGTTTTATCGTGACCCACGAGAAAATACTGGTAGCTCACTAAATTTGGTCTGGAAGTTTCAATACCCAAAAAATCGAAAGTGATATTATTGTAGGAGTAAGGCAGAACCAGGTTGTCGGGTATGGAATAAAACGGAAGGATCCTGTTAAATCGAATATTTCCGAATTTATTGACCATCGTGTCGAGTTCGTAAACACTGAGTTTTTTGCCAAATAACAGCAGTTCATCTGTGATGTAAGGGGCTACATGGATATTCTTCGATTCCGGCTCTGGATCTTCCAATCTGTCCCTTTCGAGGCTTCGCCAGCTAATACTTTCGTTGTTAATTTTTATGCTGGTTATAAAAACATCCGGTGCGTTGGAACTTCTATGCACCTTGTTATAATCAAAGCGTATGAGCTTATCTCCAGTACCCGCCCAGATAATACCCTTACTATCGAGGAACATGCTGTTATTATTGGATATATCCTTTACTGGATACCCCGATTTTTCATTATAGTTTTCGATCCCGTTTTGGGCTATAAATCTACCCGTAGGGTCCAATCCCCCTTTAAGAACGGTAATTCCCACATTGGTTCCGATAAATATATTTCCGATGCTATCCTCAAGAATACCATATACGACATCATTCGATAACCCTTCATTAGTCGAAAAAGTTTGGAAAATAGCCTCACCGGTAGACGGTGAATTTCCGGCATCCAGTTCCTCCCGGGTGCTTTTCTTAACTATTGAAATGCCTCCTCCCCAGGTTCCTATCAGCAGATTACCCTTTTTATCTTCGATGATTTTGGAGACTTTACTATCAGCGAGACCTTGTTCTTTCGTGAAATTGGTAAATGTTTTTCCATCGAATCTGCTTACCCCGCCACGGGTCCCGAACCACAGGATACCATCCTCGTCTTCGAGGGTGCTCCAAACCGTATTGTGCACCAGTCCCTGATTGGTAGTATAATTGGTAAATGCCAGTCCGTCAAATTTGCTGAGCCCTGATTCATAGGTTCCTATCCATAAATTGCCTTCCCGATCTTCCGTGAGGCTGATAATCTTGTCATCGATCAGGCCCTGGGCAGTGGTATAGTTGACCATTGTTTTACCGTCAAATTTACTCAACCCATTCTTGGTGCCTATCCATAGGGTGTTCTTTTTGTCCGTTACCAGGGCATCTAAAGAATTATCCAACAGTCCGGAAGATTCGTCAAAATGGGTGAAGGATTTTCCATCATACCTGATAAGCCCGCCATTGAATCCTCCAAACCATTTGTTGCCGGCTGAATCTTCGGTGATACTGTACACGGTATTCATGGGCAACCCTTGACCGGTACTAAAGCTGATCAGGGATAGCCCGTCAAACCGGCACAACCCGGTTCCATTGGTTCCAAACCACAGGTTACCGGTATTGTCCAATGTGATCGAGTTCACCATCTTGTTACCGAGTCCCCGTGCTGCGGTAAGATTAAAAAAAGAACCTTTCGTATTTGGCTCAACCGGAGGATTGAAACGGCTTGCGCCACCATCGGTCCCAATCCAGATATTTCCTTCCAGGTCGGTCCGGATACAGCGGATCTGGTTATTTGCCAGGCCATCCGCTGTGGTATAATTGGTAAAGGGGCCTGCTACGGTTCCTTCTTTGGCCGGGTCATACTCACTAATCCCCTCTGAGGTGCCAATCCATAAGTGTCCTGACTGATCTTCCATCAGTGCATACAGGTTATCACTGATCAACCCGTTTTTTGTGGTTATTTTGGTGAATACCTTACCTCCCGTTTCTTCTGATCCGGGATGGTATTGGCTCAGTCCCCCGGAGGTTCCGATCCAGATATTGCCGGTGTGATCTTCCACTATTGAGCAGATAAGCCTTCCGGGCAATCCATCTGCCAGCGAATAATTTTTAAACGATTTCCCATCGTATATACTTAATCCATCATACGTTCCAAACCAAAAATTGCCCATTTTATCTTCAAGAATCGCCCGAACATCGTTATCTATCAGGCCATCTGCTTTAGTAAAATTAGTAAAGGCCACTCCGTCATATCTGCTTAATCCTCCAGAAGTGGCAAACCAGATATTCCCTTTACTATCTTCGGTGATATCATTGATCAGATTATGGATGAGCCCGGAGGAGGAGTAAAAGTTGGTAAACGACTTTCCATCGTATTTGCTCACCCCATTGCCCGAGGTCCCAAACCAGAGGTTGCCGGCTTTATCTTTGTAACCGCAAATTATAGTGCTCAGGGCCAAGCCCTGGTCGGTATTGAAGTTTTGCATGGTGATATAAAAGTCGGCACGCTTAATCTTCGCGGCAGAAGGCGGCACCGGGATTTTCGCGGGTGGGCTGAAATCACTCATCAAATGGATGACCGGCATTCCGGCAGGCACGACCACAGGCATTTTTACCAAATCCAGAGGCTCATGGCTTATTTTTATTTTGTGTGCCTGGTTTTGATTGCAGGAGAGGAATGACAGGGACAGAAAAATGTTGATAATCAGTAGGATATATTTTTGTTTGATTTTCATTTTTCCTGATAATACCTCTACAGCTGATTTTGTCACACCGTTCCTTCGAAAGTCATTAAACTATCTGATAAACATCAACTTTCATAGGTTCCTTTTATGTAACAATGGAGAAGGGCCTTTGTTTATTAAAAAGGTCCGGGTCGGATAAAAAGCGTACCTTGCGAAAAATTTAGTAAGAAAAAAGAGCACTTTATGGGAAGATCGCAGGAAACAAGCAATAAAAAGGAAGTACGTAGCAAGCAGGATAAAAAGCGGAAAGACAAGGAAAAGAAGCGTATCAGCAGAAAAGAAAACGAGTCGGGCGGTAATCCGAATAGTATGATTGCCTATGTGGATGAATATGGCATGATTACCTCCACACCACCGGAGGCCGGACGAAGGAACACGGCTAAACTGGAGGACATCGAAATCAGCATTCCCAAACGTGATGCCTCCCAGGCGATCGACCCCATCCGCAAGGGTGTGGTTACCTATTTTAATGATGGCAAGGGTTTTGGATTTATCCGCGACCTGGAAACCCAGCAAAGTGTTTTTGCACATATCAATAATTTTTTGGAACCCATCCAGATCGATAATCTGGTCAATTTTGAAATCGAGAACGGTCAGCGCGGACCTGCTGCCGTCAATGTCAGGATATTCCGTGAACCGGTAGCCGAGAAACCGGTGAAGCTGGCAGAAGCTGGGCCGGATGCGGTTCCGGATGAACCACAGTAGCGGGTATTAAGACGCAAAGCATCAAAAGCCATCATAGCGGCCTGGTGTCTACGTTAACACGCATTTTTTTTTGCGCTTTCACAATCTTTTAGTAATATAACTGTGTAATTAACTGATTATACGTTATTTAATTCACGGGAAGGTTGAACATGAACGCATCAAATCAAAATTTGCCGGGCGAATTTCATGCGCTTAAATCTACCATTGAGTCTTTAGAGCAGCGTATTGGTGAGCTGGAGCAGAAGTACGCCCGAATGGAAAGATCTCCCTTGCGGCGCTATCTGCAATGGAGCGAACCCGATGAGGAGGAATTGCCTGAGGGCCCACGGGCGGAACGGAAAGGACTGGAGTCTTCGATTGGCGAGGATGGATTTGCCTGGCTGAGCAGTTTAATCATTTTGTTTCTGGTTGTTTTTCTGATGATCCTGTTTCAGAAAAAGGCAGGATCGCTGGCTGCCACGATTACCGGAATCGTTTCCACCGGCGCGGTGTTCGTGCTCACCTATTTTCTAAGGGTCAAGTTCCCCACACAGGTGTACCGGATACAAATGGGTGCCTTCCTGTTGTTTTATTATGTGGTGCTTCGGATGCACTATTTTTCGGATACTCCGGTGATAGCCGGAAGAGGCCTGGCACTGATCCTGATGCTTGTCCCTGTGGTGGCCCAGTTTATTTTCGCCTGGCGAAAGCAGTCGCAGCTGTTAACC
>JBBQOG010000136.1:0-8236 GCA_038330665.1 Bacteroidales bacterium | reverse complement strand
ACCCTAACACAATTTGATTATAACGGATCTGAAAAAAAGCTGACCTGTTCGTTTACCGGCCGGCTCGATACCAATGCAAGCCTGGCGATGAACGAGGAATTAGCCGGAAAAGTAGGCAGTCTGGCAGCAGAAGAACGGATTGTTTTCGATATGACCGGGGTAAATTATATTGCCTCGTCATTCATCCGGATTTGTGTGTCGTCGGCGCGACAGGTTCAAAAAGGGAATTTTGCCATTGTCAACTGCGATCCGTTTTTAAAGAAAACATTTAAAATCGCCGGGCTCGACGAAGTTTTAACTGTGGAATAGAATACTCCTCCCATGAATTCACCCGTTTCCGGCACCATTGATCCGGGCAAGCTTGACCTGGTCATGCGTGATGCCGATTTTGTGATTTACTACGGCGCGGAGCCTTTGACCACGCCCGGCGGATCTGAAGTGTCCCATGCGGATTCAAGGCTTCTTAAGCACCTGCTTATCAAGCTGACCCTGGCCGGTCGGATCAATTATCACACGATCGACAGTTATACGGTATTTGCCTTTATCAAAGATTTTCAGGCACCGGTTTCCGATTCGTCCAATACGGTGTTCGACCAGATCATCGCGCAGGATCCCCTGTTGCAGGCCCGGCTGAATCCCGGCGAGAATATCCGGATCTTTGCCATGAACCAGGTTCTGGACGACCCGGAAGAAAACCATCGGATCACCAATCTCATGTTTATGGGCGCCTCGGTCATCCTGAAGGGTTTCCGGGATTTCCTGACCGGCATGGAACAGTTCGCCGTGGTTGAAAAGGATTATCCGAATCATCGCGACGAGGTGGTACGGTACATCCGGAATGCATATAATTCCCTGACCCCTGAAAGCCGGGGGGTGGTAACCCTGTTTTCGCATAGCCATCAGAACGGCATCTTACTGCCCCTCCTGCTGGTAAAGTCGGCTATCTCTCCTTCGGAATATGCGCTGGCCAGTTTGGCAGCCCACACGCATAAAATGGGAAAAAATGCAGCCAATTGGCTGGGGTATACGATGCCGGGCGCGAGTTTGGAACCAGTGAACGTAAACTGGGAAAAACCGGAGGAGAGCCTACGGATATTCCATGACCAGGCATTGAAAATCCTGGAATTTTTAAGCTTCTTCGGAAATTCATCCCGAAAAATGCCGGTCATAGCCGAGCTGATCAGTCAGGGCGAGCACGACAAGCTGGAGTTCAAAAGCACTTTCCGCTGGGACCTTCGTCAGGACAAGAAAAATCCGGCCATTGAACATGCGGCGCTCAAGTCGGTGTCCGCATTTCTGAATTCGGAAGGGGGGGATTTACTGGTTGGGGTAGCGGATGATGGAACCGTGCTCGGGGTGGAAAATGATCACTTTCCCAGCGACGACAAATTCCTGCTTCATGTATGGAATCTGATCAAATCATCTTTCGGCCAGGATATTAGTCCTTACATAAAGACCACACTGGAAAAGGTCGATGGAAAAACCGTGTGCCGATTTCATTGCCTGCCCGGTCCGAAGCCGGTATTCCTGCGTCAGGCCGGGTTCGACGAAACATTCTACATCCGGGTAGGACCCAGCACCGGGAGCCTGGGCATCAGTGAGGCGTTGAAATATATTGCCGAAAGGTTCTGAACCGAAAAAAACCGGGTAAGGTCCTTCTATCAGTTGATCCATCCGGTTAAAATCGAATTATTCCGGATCCCGGCCTTGATGTTTTCCACTGCTTTTTTGATACTGTCGGGTATCAGGATCTCGAAATCATGATAGGGAGCCAGGTCGACCCCGTTATTATTCAGATCTGACTTCAAGGTTTGCCCACCGTGAAAGTTGCCGTTGCAGATGGCGGTCAGTTCAGAAAGGACAACCACATCAAGCCGTTTCATGCAGGAGGTAAGGAGGTAGGGTCCTACAGCGGGTATCGACTGATACTGATCGGTATCTACACCAATCCCGGTTTTTTGCAATTCCTTCACCTTAAAGAGGGCGCCGTTCCCGGTATTCCCTGCGCAGGCAAAAATAACCTCAGCTCCGCGGTGAATCAGGCTGTCGGCTAGTCCGGCACCCATCAGCGTATCGGCAAAACTGGCGGCATTAACTCCATACAGGGAAACCGATTTGCCGTATTTCGTGTTGAAATAATCGATCCCCTTGGCGAAGCTCACCGTAAACTGGTCGATCTCCGGTATTTTGGGACCGGCCACACATCCGACCGCGGGCGCTTGCGGATTGCGGAACCAGGACCAATAAGCCGCCAGGAATCCGCAGGGA
Source organism: Bacteroidales bacterium (assembly GCA_038330665.1). Lineage (GTDB taxonomy): Bacteria > Bacteroidota > Bacteroidia > Bacteroidales > UBA12481 > UBA12481. Next base: position 5,968 of record JBBQOG010000136.1, on the reverse strand, counting down.
AAAGAAGCCTGATCCACCTTATAAACAGAGCAAACCATGTTTGGAGGAAGCAAAGGAAAACTATAATCCAGCAGCATAAATTTAACGGATGGATTGGCTTTAGCGGCATCCAGTGTTGGCTGTGCGGCATTAAAACCCATGGATATGATAATATCGAACTGGTTTCGTGCGAAATAACGGATATTGGAATCCATCTCCGCAGCGGAAGCATTTTCCCTGGCCACCCAGGTAATCGGCAGGGCTGCGTAGGCTTCTTTTAAACCATTTAGGGCCTGTTGGTTAAATCCGCCATCATGCAAATTTCCGAAACCGCTTACCAATCCAACCTTTAAAGGTACCACCTCCTTTTTGCACGAAAGCGAGGTACCTGCAATCATCAGAATCAGGCAAATGGAAAAAATCTTATCTGTTTTCATGGCGGAAGGGTTTTGTTGGGATCAGTGAAAAGAACTCACCGATAAATATAACCATTATGTTGGGTGGAAACGCTGCTGAATATCATCGCTCCTGCTAGTCAAATTGTGATAATTGCCGCTTTGGAGTAGCGAATATTGGGCTATATTTGATCGAATCCAATTCACTTAAACTGACTATGAAATCACTCCTACCGCTGCCAATTCTTTTTGCCCTTCTTTTGGTGACTGGATGTGGACACAAAGAATCCAACATTTCAGGCCTCGCGGTTCTGAAGGGTGGAAAAACATTTGCTGTACCCACCGGAACGGTTGCCGACCAGTTTGTGCTGCAAAGATTTCCCGACGCGAAGTTCAAATATTTCAACAGTGTGCTCGACTGCGCACTGGCTGTCAAGGGAGGGAAGGCAGATGCTGCCGTTTATGACCTGCCCATCTTGAAGAATATCGCCGGCAAAAATGAGGGGGTAAAGGTGCTTGACGAGCTGTTGGTCGACGATCAGTATGGATTTGCGGTACAGCCGGGCAATACCGAACTCAAGACTACCATTGATACCGTTTTGGCGGAACTGAAGTCCGACGGCACCTATGCGGACATGATGAAACGGTGGTTCCCGCTGAAGGGGAGCCCGGCACCGATGCCCGACATTGCTCTGACCGGCGGCAATGGAATTCTGAAATTCGGCACGGCGGCAGTAACGGAGCCGATGGCTTTTGTGGATGCCGACCGTAAAACGGTGGGGTTCGATGTTGAATTCGCCACCCATGTTGCCAAAAAACTCGGAAAACAACTGGAAATAACGGATATGGAGTTTGGTGCCATGCTCCCGGCGCTCATAGCCGGGAAGGTAGATATGATCGGTGCCGGATTATCCATCACCGAGGAGCGGGCAAAAAAGGTGCTTTTTTCCGAAAGTTATTATCCCAGCGGACTGGCCGCATTGGTAAAAGACAATCCGGAGAGTACTTCGTTGGCTGATCGTCCGCTGTTAAGAATCGCTGACGATATACAGGACAAGAACATCGGGGTTTTGCTCGGATCGGTTTATGATGCCTATGCCATAAAGACCTATCCGAAGGCCAAAGTGCTCCAGTTCCAAAGTGTTTCCGACCTGTTAATCTCGCTGAAATCGGGAAAGATTGATGCCCTCTATCATGACCAGTCGTCGGTGCCCGAACTGCTGAAAAGTTATCCGGAATTTGAAGTTTTGGCTAAGAATATTTTTTATCAGTCCATCGGTGCCGGTTTCAATCGCGAAAAAAAGCAGCTGCGGGATCAGTTCAACGATTTCCTTCGTGAAATCAAAGACAACGGGGTGTTCAACGATATGAAGGACCGTTGGATGGATAAGGGCCAGGACGAAATGCCCATAATCGAAAGCAGCAAAACAAACGGGCTGCTCCGTACCGGCGTGGTGAACGACCTGGGAAAGCCGTTTGCCTTTATCCAGAATGGTGAGATGGCCGGGTTCGACATTGAGCTTGCCAAACGTTTTGCGGCGTATACCGGACGGGAGTTCACACCGGTTCCACTCCCCTTCGGCAGCTTGATTGCGTCGATCTCCACCAATAAAATAGATATGATCACCGCTTCCATGTTCATCACTGAGGAGCGGAAAAAACAGATCGATTTTTCGGAACCTTACTTCGAGGCCGGAGCCAGCCTGATTGTCAGAAAATCCGATATGGAACAGTCGCAGCCAGGCATGCTTACGGTGCTTGATGATATTGCCGATAAAAAAATCGGGGTTTTTACCGGTACGGTGCATGACGCCTTCATTGCCAAAAAATATCCGCAAGCCCGGATTTTCCGGTATGAGGGCACGGCTGATATGATGTTATCGGTGAAAAGCAATAAAATTGATGCGGCCATGTTCGACCTGATCACGGCAAAATTAATTCTGAAGCACAACCCCGACCTGGGGCTCCTGAGTGATCAGGTGCTGACGCTGCCGCTGGGCATGGGGTTCAATAAGGAAAACCCTGCCCTCAGGGACGATTTCAATAGTTTTCTGAAAGAAATCAAGTCAGACGGTGCGTATGACATCATGCATAAAAGATGGTTTGTGGAGGATGCCGAGGAGGCCGTGATGCCGGAATTTAACAAACCGGCCACTGGTAAAAAGCTTCTCGTGGGAGTTTCGGTGGATGACCTGCCCTATGTAGCCGTGATTAACGGAAAATATGTCGGATTCGATATTGAACTGGTGCGAACTTATGCCGAACGCAGGAATTATCAGCTCGAAATCATCACCATGGAATTTCCGTCCCTGGTGGCCGCTTTGGCGGCACGCAAGGTTCAGATCATCACCGATGGGATGGCCATCACCCCTGAGCGAAGCCAGGCGATCAATTTTTCTGATTCCTATGCCGAATTCCGGACGGCCGTGGTGGCGCCCAAAAATAAGCTGACCGGATACCAGGGGCAGGTTTATAAACCGGAAAAGAAAACCTTCCTGAAATCTGTGGCCGACAGTTTTCAGAGCAACATCATTCAGGAAAAACGGTACCTGCTGATATTGGATGGTTTGAAACTCACCATCCTGATCTCCTTGTTTGCGGCGCTGTTTGGTACGCTGTTCGGGGGGCTGATCTGTTTCATGAGAATGTCGAAGCGGAAAATTCTGAATGTCATCGCCAACCTGTATATCACCCTTTTGAGAGGAACCCCGGTGCTCGTTTTGCTGATGATCATCTATTACATTGTATTTGCCTCGGTCAATATCAATCCGGCGCTGGTAGCCGTATTTGCCTTCGGATTGAACTTTGCCGCCTACGTTTCGGAGATGTTCCGCACTTCCATCGAAAGTATCGACAAAGGGCAGAAAGAGGCGGGAATTGCCGGTGGATTCACAAAAGTACAGACCTTCATCCATATCATTACGCCACAGGCCATGCGTCATCTGCTCCCGGTGTACAAAGGCGAATTTATCTCCCTGGTAAAGATGACCTCAATCGTGGGGTATATCGCGGTCCAGGATCTGACCAAGGCCAGTGATATCATCCGCAGCCGGACCTTTGATGCTTTTTTCCCGCTGATCATGGCGGCGGTACTTTACCTGCTGATTGCGTGGCTGCTGACCTGGGCGCTGGGTTATGTGGAAATTTCAGTGGATCCGAAAAGAAAACGTAAAACAAGAATAGTGGAGGCAACCCGATGATTAAAGTACGAAACCTGGCCAAGCATTTTGGCGACCTGGTGGTTCTGAAGGATGTGAGTGTTGATATTGAAAAGGGTGAAATCATTACCGTTATCGGCCCGTCAGGTACCGGGAAAAGCACCTTTTTACGTTGTTTGAACCTACTGGAAACCCCGACGGGCGGTAATATCTATATTGATGATATTCCCTTGCTCGATAAAAACACCAATGTTCCCAAACTTCGGCAGAAGATGGGTATGGTTTTCCAGTCGTTCAACCTGTTCGCGCACCTCTCGGTTCTGGAGAACCTAACGCTGGGACCGGTGAAATTACTGGATAAAAAAAGAGCCGATGCAGATAGGAAGGCGATGGAACTACTGAAACTGGTAGGTCTGGCTGAAAAGGCACACAGCTTTCCGGATGAGCTTTCCGGCGGACAAAAGCAGCGGGTGGCCATTGCACGATGCATGGCGATGGAACCCGAAATCCTGCTGTTTGATGAACCCACCTCAGCCCTCGACCCCACGATGGTCAGCGAGGTGCTCGCGGTGATCCGCCGGTTGGCACGGGAGGGGATGACGATGATTATTGTCACCCATGAAATGGATTTTGCCCGAAACATTTCCAGTCGTGTGTTCTACATGGATGAGGGGCTGATCTATGAAGAAGGTACACCGCAGCAGATTTTCGAAAATCCCCAAAAAGAAAAAACCCGGGCCTTCATCAACCGGATCCGCAGCCTGCAGTACAAAATCACCAGCGAGAATTACGATTTATATGCCATGCAGGCGGAAATGGAAAGCTTTTGCGAAAAACACGGGCTCACGAAAAAGGTGGGTGGATATGTGGTGCTGATCGCCGAGGAAGTGTTGGGCCTTCAAACCGATTTTTCAAAAATTCTCCTCAGCCTCTCCTTCTCGGAAAAAGATGGTACCGTGATTCTGGTATGCGAAAGCGCCGGAAAACCGGTGAACCCCTTCGATGAGGGTGTCATGGAGGATGATATCGGACTGAAGCTGATCAAGGGCCGGTGCGAAACAGTTGATTACGAGTACCGGGAAGGGAAAAATGTATTGACGCTGAAAGTTAAGGGGGCCATTTAAAATTGTGAATATGAGACGTATTTATGGGATAGGAGAAACCGTTCTGGACATCATTTTTAAGGACGGTCAGCCGCAGGCGGCAAAAGCCGGCGGTTCGATGCTGAACAGCCTGGTTTCGCTCGGAAGGGTAAAATTGCCCGTTTCCTTTATCAGTGAATATGCCCGGGATGATGTGGGTAACCTGATCGATGATTTTCTGCGCGCAAACGGACTTGATACTTCGTTTGTGGACCGCTATAAAGATGGAAAAACCGTGCTGGCACTGGCGTTTCTGAATGAGCGCAATGATGCCAGTTACACCTTTTACCGGCATTTTCCCGAAAAACGGTTGAGTGTGGCGTTTCCTGCCATCCGGAAAGATGACATCGTGATGTGCGGTTCGATTTTCGCGATCACGCCGGAAGTCAGGGAAAAATTCACCGCCTTCATAATCGGTGCCCGAGCCGAAGGTGCGATGGTGCTCTATGATCCGAATTTCCGGAAAGCGCATCTATCGGAGCTGGATGCCCTGCGGCCCTATATCATCGAAAACATGCAAATGGCCGATCTGGTCAGAGGATCCGATGAGGATTTTGCCAATATTTTCGGGTGCCACACCGCCGAGGAGGCCTATTCCACCGTGAGCCGCTATTGCAAATGCATGGTTTATACTGCCAACTCGAAGGGAGTGGTCGTAAAAACCCCGGGCTATTCCGGTCGATTTGAAGTGAAGCCCATCACCCCGGTGAGTACGATCGGGGCCGGTGATAATTTTAACGCCGGAATGGTCGCTGCCATCTACCGGCAAAACCTTCAGAAAGGACAACTGGAAAATCTGGCGGAAACCGAATGGTCAAAAATCATCACCACGGCAGTTGGTTTTGCCACGGAGGTGTGCATGAGCTATGAAAATTACATCTCCGAGGAATTTGCGAAAGGCAGTCAGCAGTAGGCAGTCGGCAGTTGGCAGTCAGCAGTTGGCAGTTGGCAGTTGGCAGTTGGCAGTCGGCAGTTGGCAGTTGGCAGTTGGCAGTTGGCAGTTGGCAGTCGGCAGTCGGCAGTTGGCAGTTGGCAGTTGGCAGTTGGCAGTTGGCAGTTGGCAGTTGGCAGTCGGCAGTCGGCAGTCGGCAGTTGGCTAGTGCGTTACCATCGGAGAGTTGTCATCCTCGCGAAAGCGAGGACCCCGTCCCTGACCGCGAAACCTTCAGCGAGGACCCCGTCCCTAACCACGAAAGCCTATGGAAGCCACACTTGCCTACCCTCCGCGAGTTGTCATCCTCGCGAAAGCGAGGACCCCGTCCCTAACCGCGAATGCTTCAGCGAGGACCCCGTC
>JBBQOG010000135.1:0-8261 GCA_038330665.1 Bacteroidales bacterium | reverse complement strand
CCGCCCTCCTCCTTGGATACCAGGTGAATTTTTGCACCAAATCCCCGGATCAGATTTATTCTTTCCGAGCTCATCCAGTCGGGCATGAAGATTTCGACCGGATAGCCGAGTGCACGGCCAATCGCTGAAAAAGAAATTCCCGTATTCCCGCTGGTGGCCTCTATGATTGGCGATCCGGGTAAAATCCTTCCTGAACGAATGCCTTCGCGAAGAATATGAATAGCCATCCGGTCCTTGATACTGCCGGTCATGTTCAGGTTTTCTGCTTTTGCATAAATCTTTCTGCGCTGACCTTTATAGGAAAAATGTATCTCAAGCAGTGGGGTATTACCGATAAGACTCGACAGCCCGTTGATTTTCTGAATATATGAAGCCTCCATTTGATCAGGATTTTAGGTCTGGCTAAAATAGTAATAACGCTGACATTGGGAAATGACACAATGGGGTCGAAAACATTTTACCCGGATACCCGGCCATTTGACCCATAATTATTAATATTGTTTTTCAACCGGTTTAACCCTCTAAATCTGATTATGAAGCCCTATATCCCCGCAACTGTTTTAACGCTGCTCGCTTCACAGGCTTTTACGTATGACCGCACCCCTGACCCACCCAACCTGATTTTCATCTTTCCGGATCAGATGCGATCGTCATGCCAGGGTTTCGAAGGACAGGAACCGGTGATGACTCCGAATATCGACCGGTTTGCCCGACAGGGACTTGTTCTGAGCCAGGCGGTTTCCAATGCACCGGTATGCAGCCCATACAGAGGTATGCTCATGACCGGGATGTATGCCATCAATAATGGGGTGGTCTCCAATTGCACCTCTAAAGCCGGAGAATATGGAATTGAACTGAAGAAAGATGCCCGTTGCTGGTCGGATGTACTTAAAGATAAAGGCTATAACCTGGGTTATATCGGCAAATGGCACCTCGATTCGCCCCATGAGCCTTACATTCCCTGCTCCAATAACAAGGGCGCCCTGAAATGGAATGAATGGACACCCCCGGAAAGAAGGCATGGATTTGATTACTGGTACGCATATGGCACCTACGACCAACATCTTCACCCGATGTACTGGTCAACATCCGCCCCCCGGGATTCCTTTAAATACGTGGATCAATGGGGACCGGAACACGAGGCGGATATGGCCATCCGGTATATCAATAATGAGGGAAATCATTACCGGGATAAAAGCAAGCCTTTCGCGCTGGTCGTTTCCATGAACCCACCCCATATGCCGTACAATCAGGTTCCGGAAAAATATGTACGGATGTATGATTCCAAAGAGAAAGAGATCCAGTCTCTGTTCCTGAATCCTTCCGTGCCTGATACCGCTGATCAATGGGGAAAATACTACCGGAAAAATATCAAAAATCAGCTGGCCATGGTTACCGGTGTGGATGAACAGTTCGGAAGAATCATGAATGCTCTGAAAAAGGCAGGTCTGGATAAAAACACCATTGTCGTATTTACCTCCGACCATGGTGATTGTCTTGGCAAACACGGAATGATATCAAAATCAAATCCGTATGATGAATCGATGCATGTTCCGTTTATCATCCGCTGGACCGGAAAAATCCACCCCCGCCGGGACGATCTCCTCTTTTCGGTACCTGACATATACCCGACCCTGCTCGGACTCATGGGCTTTAATTCTGATATACCTGAAACGGTGGAAGGGACCAACTTTGCAGATCTGATTACCGGTAAAGGGGAGGTCGACCGTCCCACTTCTCAACTTTACTTCATGACCGATGGCCAATTATTCAGTCCTTCCGGATCCGAAAATGGCCCGTTACTGAATACCGGTGAGCGGGGCGTCAGAACCAACCGGTACACTCTGAGTATTCTTCGCGGGCCCAAAGGACAGACCCGGACATACCTGTGGGACCGGCAAGCTGACCCCGGAGAATTAAACAATATTGCTGCAAATAATCCAGAAATTGTAAAACAACTTGTTGAAGATGAATTGATTCCATGGCTTCTAAAGACCGGTGACCCCTGGATGCAATAACTTCACGCTAAACGCATTACATGAAAAAACTACTGATCCTGCTCATGGTGTTGGTTGTCGTTCTCACTTCCTGTCAGCCAAAGCCGGGTTATGATATAATTCTGCGAAACGGAACCGTATATGACGGATCGGGCAAAACACCGATTATAGCCGATATCGCCATTGCCGGCGACACGATAGCCGCGATCGGCAAACTGGATCAGTATAAGGCACCGATTGAAATGGATGCCACCGGACTGGCCGTTGCCCCCGGGTTTATCAATATGCTCAGTTGGGCCCAGGAAACCCTCATCGAGGACGGGCGTTCGCAGGGGGATATCCGCCAGGGGGTCACCCTGGAGGTTTTTGGGGAAGGCAACTCCGACGGGCCGCTGAATCCGGCCATGAAAGCGGAAAGATTACGTCGTCAGGGAGATATTAAATACGACATTCCCTGGACCTCACTCAGGGAATTCCTGGAATATCTGGTAAAAAGGGGGGTATCATGCAATGTAGCCTCCTTCATTGGCGCCACCACGGTGCGCGTGAATGAAATCGGATATGCCGACCGGAAACCTACTCCGGAGGAGCTTTCCCGAATGAAAGCGATTGTTCGGAAGGCCATGGAGGAAGGAGCTGTCGGACTGGCCTCTTCCCTCATCTATCCTCCGGCTTTTTATGCCGGAACGGAAGAGCTCATTGAGCTTGCCAGGGTAGCCGCTGAATATGATGGATTATATATTTCGCACATGCGAAGTGAGGGAGATCAATTACTTGTGGGATTGGACGAGCTGATCCGCATCACTAAGGAGGCGGGTATCCGTTCAGAAATTTACCACCTGAAAGCGGCCGGTATGAAAAACTGGTCAAAACTCGACCCCTTAATTGCCCGGATCGACTCTGCCCGTTCAGCGGGATTTCACATCACTGCCGATATGTATACCTATACTGCCGCAGCTACCGGGCTGGGGGCCTGTTTTCCTCCTTGGGTTCAGGAAGGAGGAAACGAAGGTTGGTCGAAACACATGAAGGACCCGAAAACGAGGGCCCGCGTAAAAGAAGAAATCAGCGAACCGGGTGAGAACTGGGAAAATTTCTACGACCTGGCCGGATCTCCGGATCGCATTATCGTGGTTGGATTCATTCCCGATTCGCTCAAAAAATTCACCGGAAAAACCCTTACCGAGGTGGCTGCCATACGGAAAACCGATCCGATAGATACCATGATCGACCTGGTCATTCAGAATGGTGCGGATGTGGATGCCGTTTATTTTCTGATGTCCGAAGAAAATGTCGTTAAACAACTGCGTTTGCCGTATGTCAGTTTCTGTTCCGACTCCGGGTCGGAATCACCCGACGGGGTATTTTTAAAATCAAATCCGCATCCCCGGGCTTACGGCAATTTTGCACGGCTGCTGGGGAAATATGTACGTGATGAAAAAATCATCCCGATGGAAGAAGCGATCCGGCGATTGTCCGCGCTTCCGGCCGAGAACCTGCGTCTCGATCGGAGAGGGATGTTAAAACCCGGCTATTATGCCGATGTGGTGGTATTTAATCCCGACAGCATAGCCGACCATGCCACCTTTACCAAGCCGCACCAATTCTCTACTGGGATGGTTCATGTTTTTGTGAATGGAAAACAGGTGTTGAAAAACGGAGAGCATACAGGAGCCAAGCCGGGGATGGTGGTGCTGAGGTTATGCAGGGAATGAGCCGCGGCTCATCCCTCTTTACTGCTGCACCCGGAAGCATTCGCGGTAAGGGACGGGGTCCCGGCTGGGAGTTTCGCGGTAAGGGACGGGGTCCCCGCTGAGAGTTTCGCGGTAAGGGACGGGGTCCCCGCATTCGCGGGGATGACAACTCGCTGAGGGTAAGGCACTAGCCGACTGCCCACTGCCCCCTGCCAACTGCCGACTGCCAACTGCCAACTTTTTTATCTATCTTTGCACCCATTATGAATCTAGTAATCGATGCTGGCAACACGCTGATTAAGAATGCGGTATATAATTCTGCGGGATTGGTAATGGTTGAATCTCATTCAGCCTGGTTGCCGGATTGGATTCATAGTGTGATTGAGCGATTTCCGGCAATTTGTTCAGCGCTGATTTGCTCCACCCGGGAAATCCCCGGTTGGTTACCGGAATTCATGGAAAGCAGGAATATAGTTTACCAGGAATTGAGCCACACGATGGAACTGCCGATCACCATCGGTTACGAATCTCCCGGCACTTTAGGCTAGGACCGGATCGCTGCCGCCGTGGGTGCCGCAAGTTATTTCCCCGGCCGGAATGTTCTGGCCATCGATACAGGAACCGCCATGACCATTGATCTGATCACCGGTGCCGGGGTTTTCCTGGGCGGAAATATATCCCCCGGGTTACGGATGCGATTTACCGCTTTGCATCAGCAGACTTTCAGTTTACCGGAAGTGGACCTTTCTGATGAAGTACCTTTAATTGGCAGAAACACACGTGAAGCAATCCTTGCAGGTGTAGTCAATGGAATAGTATACGAGATTGACAACTCAATCAACTCGCTGAAAAACAAATACAACGATTTACACGTTATTATGACCGGCGGGGATGCTGCATACTTGTCAAGCCGGTTAAAAAACGTGATATTTGTTGAGGAAAACTTGGTTTTAAGCGGACTGAACGCTATTTTGCGAAACTTTTCGAAAAAGCCATAACAAGATCTTGAAATTTAGCATGAAGAAACGATTAACGAACATAATGCAGTTGCTGTTTCTCGCAGTGCTGTTATTGCCAGGCTATGAAATTCTGCCTGCGCAGAATCTTTCTACATCGCCTTACTCAAGATTTGGAATCGGAGACATGGTGAACCGGTCAACCGGCCGCAGCCAGGCTATGGGTGGACTTTCTGCGGGCCTGCGATCGGAAACCCACCTGAACCTCCTGAATCCTGCCAGCCTCAGCGCCATGGATACAACAGATTTTTTATTTGAAATGGCCGGATTTGATAAAGTGACTAATTTTGCGACTACCGACCTCCAGAAAACGGTTAACAACATGGGATTCTCCTACCTTGCACTGGGGTTTCCGGTAACCAAATGGTGGAAAGCCAGTATTGGGATTCTCCCGCTGAGCAATGTCGGGTATTCCATGACTGCCACCGAAATGGATCCCACAATCGGTGCCGTTAATTACAATTTTCAGGGAAGCGGTGGGGTAAGCCAATTCTATATATCCAGCGCCTTTTCTCCGATTCCTTACGTGTCATTAGGCGCCACATTCTCCTATCTCTTTGGTCAGATCAACCATAGCCGAAGCATTGTACTTCCGGCTGATTCCCTTTATTTCAGCACCAAAGCGGTACAAACTGCGATTGTGGGTGATATCAACTTTAGCTACGGCGCACAAATTAATCTTCCACTGAAAAACGACTACTTCGCCACCATAGGCGGAACCTTCCAGGGCACCTCGAACCTCAGGGCGGAATCCCGCACCACGTTGATTTCATTTGGCCCCGGCATGACCGACACACTGATCTATTCAGTAAACCCGAATAACTCTGTTATCCTGCCATTGGGCTGGGCGTCAGGGTTCACTTTCGGAAAGAAAAACAAATTTACTGCCGGGTTTGACTACCGGACTCAGAACTGGTCAGACTCAGAATTCCTCGGCATGAAGGATTCCATGGCTAACAGCCACGATTATATCGTGGGCCTGGAATTTATTCCCAATGCCTATTCATTAACCCGATATCTCCAGCGCGTGCATTACCGCGCGGGTTTCCGTTACACCGAATCTTTCCTCCAGCTCCGGGGATCACAGCTTAACGATGTTGGCATGACTTTTGGAGCAGGGTTTCCGATACTGGACAGGAACAGGCGAAACACCCAGTCTACCCTGAACGTAATCCTGGAACTGGGCAAAAGAGGAACGGTTCAAAACGATTTGATTCGTGAAACATTCGGGTCTTTGACATTGCAACTATCATTACACGATTATTGGTTTATTAAACCGAAGTACGACTAAACAGGAGGACTGATCATGAAAGCGAAAACACTAGCTTTAACAATTGGATTGATGGCGTTTGCCGGAGGGCTTTTTGCCCAGAGCGCAGACAAAACGGGAAGCGACCGTGATGCTTGTCTTAAATATCAATCCCTTTACCAGGAATTTTACAAGCAAGGGAACTACAAAGATGCAATGCCCTGGTGGAAACTGGCGCTGAAAGCCTGCCCCCGCTATTCCAAAAACATGTACATCCATGGTGTAAAAATGTTCGAGGATAAAATCGAAAAAGAGACCGATCCGAAAAAACAGTCGGTATTGATTGATTCGCTCCTGTGGGTTTATGATTTGCGTATTGAGAATTTCGGTGATGATCCCCGTTCACCCAAAGGTTATGTGCTGGGTGCAAAGGGTATTGCGATGCAGAAATACCACAAGGAAGAGTATGCCAAAAGCTACGAAGTACTTGGCGAGTCGATAAAATTGCAGGGTTCCGCTTCCGAAGCCCGCGTGATTCTTACCTACATGCAGGCCAGTCAGCAGTTGTTCCGTGATGGTGCCATTGACGCCGAAAAGGTCTTATCCGACTATGAAACCGCGATGGACATTACGGATGCCAATCTGAAACTCAATCCTGACGACGAAAATTTTAAACTCACCAAAGAACAGGTTGAACTTTACTTTACCGGTTCAGGTGCAGCCACCTGCGAATCCCTGATCAAGCTATTTACCGGGAAATTCGCCGCACTGAAGGATGACGTGGAATGGCTGAAAAAAGCGACCAGGCAGCTGAAGAAAACCGGATGCACCGATTCACAGATATTCTTTGATGCAGCCGAGGCCCTTTTCCGTATTGAACCCACAGCCGAAGCCGCTCATAATATTGCTTTTATGTATCTGAGGAAAGAAGAATATGAAACCGCCGCTGAATACCTGCAGAAAGCCATCGAGATCGGTCAGCAGTCGGATGAACTGGCAGATATGTATTATGAACTGGCCACCATCACCTACTCAAGGTTTAAAAATTACCAGAAATCCCGTGCTTTATCGCTGAAAGCCATTGAAGCCCGTCCGAACTGGGGAAAACCTTACCTGCTGATCGGTCAGATATATATTGCCGCCCGTACCGAAGTATTCTCTGATCCATGGGATCAGGCAACCGTTTTCTGGGTAGCAGTGGATAAGTTTATCAAGGCAAAATCCGTGGATCCCGAAGTGAACGATGAAGCAAACAACCTTATAAATACCTATTCGGATTATTTCCCGAACAATGAAATGGTTTTCTTCCGTACCTTGCGCGATGGTGACAGTTACACCGTTGCAGGATGGATCAACGAAACAACAAAGGTGCGCTCGAAAAAATTGTAATCTCCATGAGGTTTAAAACCCGTACAATAGTAAGGGTCATTCCATTCATTATGGGCATGACCCTTATTTTTTCATGTAGAAATGATATCGAAAAGATCAATAAACTGGATAATCCCGATACCATTCCTTCTGCACATGCCACCAATGTGGAAATCATTGTTAGTGACTCCATGTTTGTGCGGGTCAAGATTGCATCCCCGGAATTGAAGGAATTTCCGGTGGCCGACAGCGCGGAACCCAAAACGGAGTTTCCTCAGGGACTCGTGGCCACCTTTTATAACAAATCCTATCAGGTGGAATCCACCCTGGTGGCCGGTTATGCCATTTACCATACCAAAAGGAAATTATTCCAGGCCAGCAAGAATGTGGTAATCAAGAACCTGGCACAGGATCAGGAACTCCATACCGACCTGCTGTGGTGGGACGAAACGAATGACAAAATATGGTCCGATCACCCTGTAACCATCACTACTTCTGAAGGAACCACCTATGGCGATGCCGGTTTCAAATCGGATCAGAATTTTTCAAAATACGAAATCCGGGGGTCACACGGACAGATGAAAGTAAAAGATGTGGTACAGGACACGATCCAATCGAATAGCGGTGAACCGGCAAAAACTAATGCCAGTCCACCAAAATTAACCTCCAAAACCCAGGCCCTCACCAACCAACGTAAAATTCCCCAATAACCTCCTAACCTCCTAAACTCCTCACCTCCTAAACTCCTAAACTCTAAACTCTAACCCCCCCACCCATGTCCCCCTGGCTCCTCATATTCACCATGCTCCTTCTGATGGCCTTCTTTTCGGGCATGGAGATTGCATTTCTGGCTTCCAACAAGTTGCGATTGGAACTGGATCGCAAGCAGGGAGGATTTACCGGAAACCTGGTAGGCTGGCTGGTGGGAAGGATGGAG
>JBBQOG010000134.1:0-8269 GCA_038330665.1 Bacteroidales bacterium | reverse complement strand
ACCTTCAATGAATTCTTCTATAATAAAGGTGGAGGTATCCAATACTTCCTTAGGGTAAATGCTTTTCAGATTATCATAGTTTAATTCTTTTTGTGCCGCATGCCAGTCCGACTTATTATGCACGATATGCACTCCAATGCTAAAAAACCCTAGCGATGGCTTGATCACAAATGGCAGCCTTAACTCAGTAATATCAATGGTTTGAATTTCCCCGATTTCAATTTTTCTAAACAAGAAATTGGGAAACAAGTCTTTAGTGAGTTCTCTGAATTTTAGTTTGTCTTTAAATAGTCGTATTTGATTTGGTAAGCCAGTTTCTTTCAGATGGTGGAAGATCCATGATAATGAATTCTCAGAATTGGTGTAAATAAGCGGGACGGTGCTGTTAATAAGTTTGTACTTTGCATCCTCTTCAGATATCCAGTTTAAGGATTGATCGGGAATCAGGGTCCTGGCTTCTTTGGTAGATACAATTTCAAAGTTATTTTCTTTAATCGTACTTACCAGAAAATCAGAAATATAGGGTTGGTCTAACAGGATCATTTTTTGTAAACGTTAAGGTGGGATCTGTGAGGGTAAAATAATTGATTAATTGCTTTGCATTTATCGCATACACGGAATCAAGCCATTTTTAACTGAAGCCAAAGGTAAAATTTTGATGACGCAAATCAATCCGGCCGGAAGTATGCCCGATAGCAGGTTGTGGATTAAATAGATGTTTCATCCCATTCGGGATTTCGCTGGTAGTGATGTTCGGTAAAGCGATTCCAACCTTTCTTGTTTTTGGATTCCACGGCCCAGTAAAACCCGTTTTCCTCATCCGTCCAGTAGATCATCCGGGCAAGGCCAGCAGGCATCTGAGCCTCAAAGCAAATGGCCTCAGGATGAACATCCGTACCGTCAGCAATTTGTCCTTGCGATTTTTTCCCGTCGGAGGTAAACGACCAAAAGGAAATTTTGTCCTGGTCAAGTCCGATAACAGCCACCTCTTCGTATACCTTTTCATCAAACTCCCACCTGGCAGTTAATTGGATGTAATGGCCGTTGAGCATTTTGGTAAAGGTCCGGGTACATCTCAGTTTCCCCATTGCAGTCTCTCCATTGGCTACCCAACTGCCAAGCAACGGATGAAGAATGCCCAATTTACCGGGCCCTTTTTTCCATTTGTCTGATTTTGCTGTCATTACAGAGTTTTTTTGTCGGATGATTCCGGTCTCATTTCGCTTCCATCAGCAACAACACCATGTTATTATCCACATCCGGCATTTTAGCGATTTCCAAAAGCCGGTCACGGATTTCAGGGAGCTTGACTTCTTTTTTTCGTACGCAATCAAGGTCATACTCCGAAGCTATCATTCCCAAACGCACCCATGCAACATAGCGGTTCGACTGTGGCTCAAACCTTTGTATCTGCAAGGGCTCGATTCCAAACAGATCATTTTTGATAATGGCAGATTTTTGTGTGGAAGCGGTATCGCATTCCAGTGGGTCGGCAAGCAGAAATACTTCTTCTGATGATTTGTCGTAAGCCGCATTAAAACGACCTCCGTTCGATACCCCGCCGATAAAGAAGTATTGTTTGGATTCAGTAATTGAATAAATAAAATTGACCGGGTTTTGTTTTTCAGGAGGCAAGCCATAAGTGAAGGTTGACATATATTCAAACGATGGACCATTTTTTGACCAACCGATGGTATGAGTGGCTTTTGTGCTATGATCAGGATTGATGGTATAAAGGGTGTCGAAATAGGGTTCCCAATAAAAAATCCGGTCGGGGCCCTCCCCAATTGTTTGATAGGTATTGTTGAATAACGGAAGGTTTTTGTCGTTCGCTCTGGGAAGGATCTTCCCGGCGGGATTCAGATCCAGATTATAAACAAGCATCGAGGCAAATCCATCGACCCCTTTCACAGGCCTCCTGGGAACCAGTACAAATTCATCTTTATTGATGAATCTTAATTCATCAAAAATATAGCGCGTAGGATTTTCCTCCATCTTGCGCTCCTTTATAAATTTTCCGGTAACCGAATACTTTATTAATTTGTTGCTCTGGTGGTCAGCTATGATAATAAAGCTTTCCGAAGGATCCATCAAGACCAGCCAGGCATTCAGAAACTCCCCCGGACCCTTACCGGTTCGGCCGATGGTGGCGACAAATTTCCCGCTCCGCTCGCAAAGTATGATGTTACTCGAACCTCCTCCCCGGTCATCGGCAATCAGAATATATTTTTTCCCGACTGAGAAACTGCGGGCATTAACAAAATAGGTATCCTCCGGAGGATAGAACTGAATGATTTCAACCGATTTTACCAATTCACTCAATTTAACGCTCCGGGTCTGATCAAAAGCCCTGTTCATGTCAATATTTTTCAGCTCGCCTGGTGTGCCAGACTTCGATTGACATCCGAAAAGGCAAAAACAAAATACAATGATTAGTAGAAGTGGGTTCTTCATGGTGCTCCTTCGATTCAGAATCGTTTTTACAAAAACCTAAATCAAATCTAATATGATTATCCGTAATCGTATACCAAAGTTGTCCAATTGCATGAAAAAAAAGCAATTAAGAATGCTACCCGGGAAAGTGTCTACGGGGACTCTAAACCAATCCGGATAACCCACCCCCAGCCTCACCTTTTGCCTTTTTGTTCTAACACCGTGGAGCTCCTGCATGCTTGGTTGATAATATGGAGATCAGGGAAAGGGTTCTGCGGATCCGAAATGAAGAACTCTTCGACATGCCAGCTGTTTCTGAACAAATCCGGCAAGTGCCTCAATCCCAATTAATCCAATAGCCTGGCAAGTGCTCCACCCCTCCCTATTTTAGAGCCTGCCCCGGGGTGGGTACAACTTCGATGGCAGGGGTGGGTACAACTTCGACCAAGGGCAGGAACCGGCTCGCAACGTATGGGACCAGACCTATCCCACAGGGTACGAAGTATTAGCTTTGGTTCATGATTGCGGATATTCATTTAAATGAAAAAGGGCACCTTATACGGATGCCCTTTTTATCAATTCATTTGGGTTGACTCGCAACCTGCCTGTTTGTTTTATTCCCGGATTATTTTGCCGGTGAAATTAATTTCGGTTGAGTTTACCCGTATCAGATAAATACCCGGTTGTAATTCCTGCGTGTTAATCTGATAGCTCATCGAACCATCAGGGAATATTTTTTCCTGGTGAACCCTTTTCCCTGAAATATCCAGAATGTCCAGATTAGCGCTAACCGTCAATGGATGGGAAACTGAAATCATCAGTTGGGAGCGCACCGGATTGGGGTAAACGGTCATCCAGTTCAACCCAAATTCTGATACATGCGAGCCACTGGTCATTTGACCCGCCTTGATCGGACCATTCGGTTGGGTGTTAAAAGCCCAGTCGAAAATAGTCATGGTTTTCCCATCGGCTGAAACCTCCAGATTTATCCAGCCAAACAATACGGCATCACCTACAACCAGCTGGATTCCTGCATACTTGTGCTTTCCGTTCCAGGTGGTAAAAGTTGCCGTATTGATGAACGGTTCATCAGGCCAGTTTCCGGTATTTACCCAGGCGCTCGAACCATCAATAACGGTACCCTCATCGATCGGAGTAAAATAGCTTCGACCGGCTACCGAAGTCCCGATAATGCTTTTGCCGTAAGTCTCGATCCTCATATCGGTACCATCGTGCCAAAGCCCAAATGAATTACCGAAATAGAGATTTTCGAATGGCGCCCATCCGCCTGAAGTGCAAACCAGGTCGGCAAGGTCTTCATAAATGATCTGGTAAGGATCAAAAAACTTGATTGCAATTTCCGCATTAACCGATGCAATTACCTCTGCAGCAGGCACTCCGTTAAAAGCAGCATCCATAAAGCTTATCGTCAGGTTGGTAATGGCATCGCTCATGGCATGTGCCGAAGCCTTTCCACTTAAGGTGATTACGGCATGCTTAGAGTCGGTCGACCTTATTTCCATGGTTAAACCTGCAGGAAGGTTGGCAACCGTGTACTGGGTTCCCTGGACAAAGGGTCCGGCCTCAATCGAAAAATCCACCCCTTCAAGGTTGATGGAAACCTGACTGCCGATGGTGCCATCGTTCCGGACCAAATCTTCCATAAAGTCGGAAGATTGATAATAAACTTGCCTGTCAATCACCCCGGCCATCAAGGAGGCTCCGGCTTCGTCCTGATAGGCCATCCCTACCAGGGTTACCGTTAGCCCGTCTTCCGACACCACGAGCTTCATCCAGCCGTTATATACCTTAGCATCAGCATCGGTTAGCTGGACACCGACATACACCGTTTTTCCGTTGAGGCTGACGTGTGTGGCATCATTGATGTAGGAAGCCAATGCCGGAGTGACCCAGGCACTTGCGGCCCCAATCTCGGTACCGTATGGGACCTCGGTCAGAAAGGTCATTCCAGCCTCTTCCGTGCCAATTACCTTACCCTGATAAGTTTCAAGCCGAAGTGAAGCTCCAATATTGACCCACAGGCCAAAACCATCGGTATCCACACCAAAGCCAAACCAATTCCAGGTGGCTGTTTGGCTAGCCGTCAGGTTCATCGGTGTATACACCACTGATGCCCTTAAATTCCCGGACATTAATGACATTGCCACACCTAACAAAATTGTGAGTAATGATTTTTTCATAATTTCTCTTTTAATTATTTGTAATTCAGTTTCTATGACAACTTATATAGTTTTCTTCACCGGATAGCCAGGTCTTGAGTAAATCATAAAGATTTGGATCGTAATCCTTAAGCTCGGCCCTGGTATTCACATAATTATATACACCATTCGGAGGATCTGCCTGAGCGGCGCAATTAAACCAGCACTGAACCCCCTCGGCCCAATATTCCTCTGCATTGGTTCCTGCATACGTCCGATCCCATTTGCCCGCCGCTTTTGCTGAATCTAAGGCACTCCGAAGATTGGCGTCAAACGCCGGATCCACATAGCGGATTCCCATCAAGTGAATGGTATGCCCGAATTCATGAACGAAAATGTCTTCATTCCGATAGGAATCAACCGGATAGCACAATACATTTTCTTCGGCACAGGTGGTTATAGGTACCGCAACCGTACCGCCCAACCCTCGGGCTCTTTTATCCCAATCGGTATTAGGATCGTTGGCTAAAAAGGCATGTTCGGGAATATCGGTTGTTACTTCATCCTTGCTCATGATCCCGATCCGGGCATGAAAGCTGACCATTTTCCTGCGAACATCCGGATTTTTCTCAAGCATGGCATTCGCCATGTTCATCACGGATACCAATGCCTCATCAGGAACCTTGTCTGAACTGATCACCGGAATCCCATTGGCATCGATATATTTTTTATAGAATGGATCCAGGCCCAGACTCGCAGGTGGTGAAGTAACCTCAGGAATTCTGGCCAGAATCTTAATCTCCTGCGACAAACTTTTGGTATTCACGGAATTACTTGCTGTCAGGGTAATGGTATAGGTTCCCGGCACAGTGAATAAATGCGTCGGTTCAAACTCTGCGGAAGTCGACTGATCCATAAAATCCCACAAGAAGGATGTGGCATTCTGGGTATAATTGATAAACCGGACTTCGTAAGGTGCATAAACAGGTTGATCGGGCACCGCAAACCCAATGTAAATCATTTTGTCCTTTTCGTTCGAACAGGAGCCCATTAGGATAAGGGTTAAAAAGAAACCGCAGATTTTTTCCATAACGCTTCCTATTGACCTTTATAGGTGAATGTAACTTCCTGAATCGTAGCATTGTCAATGTTCCACCAGGTGTCCCTGACTTTCACATTCTTGAAAATCAGCTGTCGGGTATCAGCATCGTAGTACCCGATATCCGGTGAATCATCAGCGTATGCCCACGGCATTAATCTCAACGGCCGGGTTTCAAGTTCCCCTTTGTCATTTTTCATTTCAAGCCGGATGGAGGGCAGATCGATACCCCAGGCCGCTAACTTAACCGCATACCGGTTATCGCCGGCAGGTGGGCAGCCGATGGTAAAATCGGTACCATACCAGAAATCATTCCAATTGCTCCAATCAATTCCAAAATCGGTAATGACATTCATAAAGTATCCCGGGGCCAGTTCCATGTATTTTATTTCTACCTCTTTTTTATATCCGGTGGCCATATTATGAACCTCCCAAATCCCTTCAGGAATTTCCGGCAACTCACAAAAATCCAAATATTGGGGGATTACCTGATAATCCCCGCGTGATGATAACAGCGTATCGCCGCTGTTCAGTACAACGAAGGTTCTGAAAAGGAATGAGTAGCCTGAGCGTATACTGTCAGGAATAAAATCCAGACCTTTAAAAAGGGAATCCATGGTGAGGATATCGATTTTCAGGGTGTCTGAAAGGTTGGTAAATGCCAGTTGCTCGGTTGTGGTGATGGCTTCATTATTTTCATTCTGAAGAATTTTAGTGATTCCGGCTTTTTTTATGTCGGCTGTTTCATGACTGTCCACTTAAAATAGGTTGAGAGTCAATTGGTTAGAAAATTGTTCTTTGACATCTTTGTAATCTATAACTGTAAGTAGTTCTACTACAGGCGTTTTGTCGAGTAAAGATATTCCCAAAACTTGTAGTATTTCGTAGGTTGACCTATTTATTTTTAATTCGGCGCCAATGATGGCGACTAAGCAATATGCAATCAAGGCAGAGTAAATCTGGATGCGAACCGCATTCTCGGTGGTGCCCCAAAATGATTTTATCTTCAAATGCTGTTTGATCCATTTGTAAAAAAGTTCGACCTGCCAACGGTTCTTGTAAAGGAGAGCGACCTGTTCAGCCGTGATGTCGAAATTGTTGGTGAGGAAAACAAAAGTTCGTCCGGTTTCTTCGTCAAAAAACTTGACCCTACGCAGTTTCTCAGGATAATCTTTGGATACATAAAACCCTGTCAGTTTACCAATTTGGTCATATCTGACCCCATTCGATTTGTCGACCTTCCTGGAGTACATCCGATTAAACTTCAGGTTGATTTTTCCTCGTATCACGAAGAAGGCAGAATGCAAGGTTATCCGGTAGAGTCTATCAAAATCGACGTATCCTCTGTCAAAAATGTAGTAAGCACCGGGTTCATAAACCAGATAATCCATGGCGTTCACATCATTGACCGTTGCCGTGGTAATATGAATAAAGGCAGGGATTTGGGTGGTTATCTCGAACAGAGTATGGATTTTAATCCCTCCTTTGGCCTTACGGAAGGTTGCCCACCAGAATACACTTAAGCAGAGATCAATGGTTGTTGAGTCGAAAGCATAAACTTTCCCTTTTATCTCGAAGTCATCATTTTCCCTTGCCTTACGCGCAATCGAAATCATATGATAAGCAAACTCTTCAAAAATCTTACAGTTCCGAACTTCGTTGGCTTTTGCCAGATTGCTCCGGGTAACGCTTTTACCAAAGCCGAGATGATAAGACTTGCTACTATGCGCATCCAGGGCTACCATCAGATCACGAAGACTATCGCGGTTGGTCAGCTGCCCAAAAACCATGCATAGCAGTTGATTCCAACAGGTAAAATGTCTGACATATTTATTACCCTCATAGCTGTCAACCATTCGATCAAAAATTCGTTGAGGCAGAAACTCCACGATCTGTGCGAAAACATACTTCCCTTGGTTCATCGTTGGTCAATTAGACCGCCAACATAACCATTTCAAATCGTCACGGTAATAAAACCTCTGTAAGTTATAGATTCACAATGATTTCAAAGAACTATTAAATATTTAAACTGGACACTAGTGATTTGTATATATAAGTTAATCCCACATTCATGGGTTCCAGGGGCAAAAAAGGTATATCGAAAATTTCGATACCAAGATACTGGACTATAATTGATTCAATCAATCCAATAAATCTTCTATTTTCCCTGGGTCTCAATCCCAGTCCACTTTTCATTTTTGCTATCACATTCATCCCGGATCCGGATCACCGGCAGCTGCTGCAGCTGAATTTATGCTATCAGTACCGATTCCAATTTTCTTCCCTACCTTATTCCTAGGTAAACCTTCTTCTGTATAAGTTGAATTAACTATTGAAACCGAGAAAAGTAGCCAAAACGCGGTACTGCTCGGAAGATTTTCTCCAAGTCGTTACGCGCGCGTAGAAAAGCTATTGGAAGTTGAACTCCAAAGAGTGGGTTCCACACCCAATTTGTCCGATCCCTGAAAAGGCAGCAAGGCTTTTTGGATGTCGTTACGCGCACGCAAGGTTATGTGTGTAGATTATCCAAAACGATGATGATTTGGACCTAAAGCCAGTATAGGTAACAAGACTTTAT
>JBBQOG010000133.1:0-8275 GCA_038330665.1 Bacteroidales bacterium | reverse complement strand
AGTTGGCAGTAAGCTAGTGCGTTACCCTCGGAGAGTTGTCATCCCCGCGAAAGCGGGGACCCCGTCGCAAACCGCGAAAGCTTCAGCGGGGACCCCGTCGCAAACCGCGAAAGCTTGAAGGAGGCTGTGACAAAAGGCAGTCGGCAGTTGGCAGTCGGCAGTTGGCAGTTGGCAGTCGGCAGTCGGCAGTAAGCTAGTGCGTTACCCTCGGAGAGTTGTCATCCCCGCGAAAGCGGGGACCCCGTCGCAAACCGCGAAAGCTTGAAGGAGGCTGTGACAAAAGGCAGTTGGCAGTTGGCAGTTGGCAGTTGGCAGTTGGCAGTTGGCAGTCGGCAGTCGGCAGTCGGCAGTTGGCAGTTGGCAGTCGGCAGTCGGCAGTTGGCAGTTGGCAGTTGGCAGTTGGCAGTTGGCAGTCGGCAGTAAGCTAGTGCGTTACCCTCGGAGAGTTGTCATCCCCGCGAAAGCGGGGACCCCGTCCCTAACCGCGAAAGCTTCAGCGGGGACCCCTTCCCTAACCACGAAAGCTTCAGCGGGGACCCCGTCCCAAACTGCGAAAGCTTCCGGGAGCTCCTGTCGTCATCCTGGTCAGGAATCCGATCAGAAGATACAAGCTAAGCAGCGGGTTGAAAATTCGTTAATAGTGTATTGGAAACCCAATGTAGCGCATAATTCTATTCAAAGCGAAATTACCCCGTTGTAATCGCTTGCTGTATGATGCCGGATCTTCCGGCAGACCTACTATTTGCGCACCCTGATACTAACCTGTGAAGGTGTGAAATATTCAGTGTAGGTATACTTTGTTCCATTGGCTGCAGTCGTGACCCGTTTTGCCTTGAATGTTGCAATCAGACTGTATCTCCGTGAAGCAACATCTTTGAAAAGCTCCTTCGGGTCGAACGTCATGGTGGCCTGCACTGAACCGGCACTTCCCGGGGTCCAGGTGAATACAGGGGCATAACTTCCCTCTCCAGAGTTCCCTTCGCTGAATTCAGGCGTGGCTGTGACCGTATATTCATCTGATATATAGTCTTTCTGGTCAATATTCACCCATATCCAGTTAAGATCCGACAAGGACCATTTAAAATCAAAGCTGGCGGTTACGGGTTTATTGCTTTTGCAGGTGAAATAGAGACTAATCAATGCACTAACATCCGGACTTTCCAGGAAACCTGGGTCTATCAATACGGTATTATTAACGGATTGGGTTATTGACGCGTTGAAATCCAGCATCGAAGTGATCGAAGGTCCGGTGTATCCGGGAAACGGATTATAAATGCGGGTGTTGTATAAATTTGTATAGCTCTTGGTTTCTATTTTCTCCTGAAAGGAGGCAATGAGGGTTCCTAAATTTACCTCTTCGGTGGTCTTCAGCAGGGGATCAATGAATATTTCCAGATCGGTAGAATCCTCATAAATATAGTTAACCAGGTTGTGGTATACCCTGATCAGGGATTTTCCGGGGGGCAGTCTTTTTACCCAAAACTCACCCTTTTCGGTAGTTCCCACACTCATCGGACCCGGATATTCCTGGTCGGCAATAACCATCGATCGGATTCGGGCTCCCTTGACCGGATCGTCATCCCCATCAATTAAAATTCCTTTTCCCGAATAGGACCACCCCAGAGGTTCCAGCATAGCCGGCAATTTACTGGCATCTTCCTGACCCCTGCTTTCCAGATAGGACTGTATGCGGGTATACAGTTCATTCACATTCCTGGGTCCGTGCCGCAATACATTATTGATTATATCCCCCGGTTTGGCATTGACAACCGGAACTTTAATCTTGCTTTTATCACTGGTATCGAAATAATGGATCTTCGTGTCCGTGCGCATAAGAGCGGCGAGCATGGCGGCTCCGAAACCCTCGTGACTGGGATAGTCGACCTGGTCTGGCTTCCCGGTAGCCACCTGAGCGAAATAATTGATATCCGCAACATTGTACAGGTCATGGTCCTCAACCTTACCCGTAACCAGGAACTCCGAAAAATGCGCATAATCCTCGAGCAGGTAGGACCGGCCTTGAATATATCCTCCGAACAGATGACCTCTGGTTCCACCGAGGCCCCAGTATTTCGACGGCATGGCAGCGTATATTTCCGAGTATCGGCTAAACCCGCATAACAGATGGGTCATGTAATGCCCGGTTTCATGGGCAACCCCGCTCAAATAGATATCTGGCTTAAGAAAAAATATGGCATTCTTTCCCCATACCCAGTTATCGAAATGCTGATAGTAATTTGAGGAGGAAAGCCTGATATCAAACCGCATATTGTCATTCATCTTTGCCCGGTATTCACTTTGCACATCGGCGGGCAAAGACGATAGCCAGATATCGGCCACCTGCTGGACTGATTTATATAGCGCAACCAGTTTATTCCAGTCCGTCGAACCCGGCTTCAAGTCTGACAGGGCAAAATATTTGGATTCCGG
This sequence comes from Bacteroidales bacterium, assembly GCA_038330665.1. GTDB lineage: Bacteria > Bacteroidota > Bacteroidia > Bacteroidales > UBA12481 > UBA12481. The sequence goes on along the minus strand of JBBQOG010000133.1, from coordinate 5,845 downwards.
CGCATTGTATTTTGAAACTCCGGTTTTAAGCGACTTCTTCAGGTCTCCGATATTTATTTCATAGCGCAGATATCCGTCGACTGTATCCTGTTCAATCATGACTCCCCACGAGAATTCGCCAATATTGGGCTTAACGGCAGCGCCGGTAATCGGCCCGTAAACATAGGCCTGTATGTAGTTATCGCTCAATGGAACCAATAGTTCCACCTTTCCGGTTCCCGTATAATCGATTTTAAACCGCTCGGCGACGATCTCATTAAGCTGGGGTCCCTCCTGAATACCGGAAACGGTCAGTTCCCCGCTACCTCCATCCGGGAATGCGAAGGTGCAGCCGCTTACGGGATCTGCAACCTTAAACCCTTTGGTAGACTCGATCTGATAATTCTCCGTTTTTCCTAATTTAAAAAGATCATCCTCAGTAACGGGTGCTTTTTTACAAGATGAGATTGTTAACACACAAAATGTAAACACAAAAGGGTAGCTTGGAAATTTCATGGCGCTTTTTTTCCAAGGTAATTGTTTTTATTCTTTCTGGCAAGGGGGGGGAGAGTTAAACAAAGCGCTTGCCTACTGCCGACTGCCCACTGCCGACTGCCCACTGCCTACTGCCGACTGCCGACTTCCATCTGCTTCCCGTCGAACACCGCAAAGCTGAAATGGGCCATCCAATCCCCGAGGATGAACAAGCGGGTATGGTCGTTCAGGGGATAATCTACGGGGCAATGCCGGTGACCAAAGACGAGATAATCATAACCCTGATTGAGCAGGTATTTCCTGGAATATTGAACGATCGGTTCCTGTTCAGCCTTGAAGGGGTCGACGCCATGCAGGGTGCGGCTGTGCCGCGACCAGCCCCGGGCGATCCGGAAGGCGAAGTTCGGGTGGAGACGGGCGAAGGCCCACTGAAGGAGCCGATTGGTGAATAGCCATTTCAGGGCCTGAAAAGTATGATCTTTTTCGTCGAATCCATCCCCGTGCGCCAGAAAGAAATGCTTGTCGCCCAATGTCATGGCCGTGGGTTTCCGGTAAATGGTGACGCCGGTTTCCTCAGCGAGGTAATTGAACATCCAGATGTCATGATTGCCGGTAAAATAGTGGATCCGGATTCCGCGGTCCGACAGTTCAGCTATTTTGCCAAGGATCCTGGAAAAGCCCCTGGGTACCACCGCCCGGTATTCAAACCAGAAGTCGAACAAGTCCCCCATCAGGAAGATATCGGAGGCCGATTCCTTTATTTCATCCAGGAAAGCGACCAGCTTTTTTTCCCTTATGAGGCTGCTCGGGTGGTCGGGTGTGCCAAGGTGAGCATCCGACAGGAAGTATATGAGGCCTGGTTTATCCAAGGTCAGCGCAGTACTTTGTCCAGTTCTGCTTCCAGGGCGGCCCCGCGGAGGTTGCCCGCAATGATTTTGCCATCCTTATCCAACAGGAAGTTTGCCGGAATGGATTCCACCCCATATTGGCGGGCCACGGGCGAACTCCAGAATTTCAGGTCGCTCACATGAATCCAGTTCAATCCGTCCTGCTTGATGGCGGCTTCCCAGTCGGCCTTGGTTTTATCCAGCGAAACCTGGAAGATCTCAAAACCTTTGTCATGGTATTTTTTATAGGCCGCCACCAGGTTTGGATTCTCTCTGCGACACGGTCCGCACCAGCCTGCCCAGAAATCCAGTAATACGATTTTTCCACGCAGGGATGACAATTTTTGTAAATTTCCCTGAGGATCAATCATCTGGATATCAGGAGCTACGGATCCGATACCCGGGCTTTGGGGTCGCTGCTGGTCTGCACGCATCTGCGACCGCATAGCGGTTACGTAATTGTGCATTTTTTTCACAAGCTTCGATTCCGGATATTTTTTAAACAACTGATCATCAACTTTTTCAAACAAATCGAAATCCTTGGCCGGGTCCAGCACAGGCTGCTGTCCGATCTGGTGTGACAGCGCCATCAGACTGGCGGGATCTCCGACATGCTTGCCAATGAAAGAACGGATAAAAGTATGCTGCTCGTCGATCATCCTGCCGAACTGCGTTTGAATCCAGGTATCGGCTTCGGCATCATTTCCCCTGCCTTTCATGCTTTCATACTGAGCACCCAGGGAGTCGAGTTTGGTGCTGGCCCGGATCAGCTCCCTGTTCAGTTCCATGATCAGGATCGATTGCGGCGATCCGGTAATATTCATGGTTTCATTTATTTTACCTTTTTCTGCGGTAATATTTACTTTTTCGCCCCCCAGAACCATCAGCATCATATATTCTTTCTGCTGAGTGCGCAGGAGAAACAGCCGGGGATTGGCGGCGGTATCTGAATAGGTGAATTCGCCATTTGCATCCGTCAGGATAACCGATACCTGGTCGAGATTCTTATCCGCAATCTCTTCAAGCGTAAGCGTGTCATTTACGGCACCGGTTAATTTTCCCGTGATGGTAAAATCGGCCGGTTTTGCGCATCCTGCAACGACTAACAGCCCTGCAGCAAACAATTTAAAAGTTTTCAAGTCCATCTGAATTAGATATTAAACGTTCAAATGTATTGAAAATTTTTACTTTTGCTGAAATTTCACCTGCGTGCAAGTCCATACAGACCCCTGTTCATTAAAGTTAAATTATCCTTCCGTTTCCATCGGAATCTTTGATGGCGTGCACCGCGGTCACCAAAACCTGCTTTCCCGCCTGAAGGATAGGGCCGCCGCTTCAGGGGCTGAAACGCTCATCATTACCTTCTGGCCTCACCCCAGGATTGTGCTGGGTAAAGCAGATCCGGATTTCAAGCTGCTGACCAGTCTGGAGGAAAAGACCGGCCTGCTGGACTCCTTCGGAATCGGACATCTGCTCGTAGTGCCCTTTACCCGGGAATTTGCCTCCCTGTCGGCCAATCAGTTTCTGGATGAATTCCTGAACGGCTGTATTAAACCCGGTATCATTGTGGTGGGCGACGAACTCCGGTTCGGATCGGGTGGGGCAGGAAACCTGGAACTGCTGACAGAATCGGGGAAATCGAATGGTTTCGATGTGGTCCGTTTGGAAACGCATACGGAAAATGATACCCGGATTAGTTCCACCCGCATTCGTAACTGCTTGCTGGATGGCGACCTGCACTCAGCTAATGAGCTTCTTGGGTATACCTATTTTCTGACAGGCAAGGTGGTCCGTGGCAACCGCATCGGTCAAACCATCGGATTTCCAACCGCCAATGTGGAGTGTTCGTATGAATTCAAGCAGATACCGCCCGATGGGGTTTACGCGGTGATAGCCGAATGGAACGGAACCTCCCACAAGGGAATGCTCAACATTGGAATTCGTCCTACCATCGAGGATCATTCACATAAAACTATTGAGGTCCATTTGTTTGATCTCTCGGATGACCTGTACGATCAGACCCTGAAAGTCAGGTTTATCAAACGGTTGCGAAACGAAATGAAATTTGCCGGACTGGAGGAGTTAAAGGCTCAACTGGCCATCGACCGGGTGGACTCGGTCCGGGCACTGGAGAAGTATTAACAGTAAATTAAATTATAGTCATGACTTTACAAAGCGCTGATTTTACAGATTACAAAGTAGCCGACATGGCCCTGGCCAGTTGGGGAAGAAAGGAGATTGTCCTTGCCGAGACAGAGATGCCCGGGTTGATGGCATTACGGAAAAAATATGGTGTATCGAAACCATTAACCGGTGCCCGCATTACCGGTTCGTTGCACATGACCATTCAAACGGCCGTGCTGATTGAAACACTTGCTGAACTGGGTGCCCAGGTAAGATGGGCTTCCTGCAATATTTTTTCTACGCAGGATCATGCCGCCGCAGCCATAGCAGCTGCCGGCATACCGGTTTTTGCATGGAAAGGTGAAACCCTTGATGAATATTGGTGGTGCACACTGCAGGCTCTTACGTTTCCGGGTGGCAAAGGTCCGAACCTGATTGTGGATGATGGCGGCGATGCCACCATGATGGTGCATTATGGTGTGGATGCCGAGGCCAATGGAATAAAAGATACGAATGATCCGGAACAGCAGGAAGATTTCAGGACCCTGCTCAACAGCCTGAAGCAAACACTCCGGTCTGATTCGGGAAAATGGACCCGCATGGTAAAAGAAATCCGTGGGGTATCAGAAGAAACCACCACCGGTGTGCACCGTCTCTATCAGATGCTCCAGGAAGGCAAATTACTTTTCCCGGCCATCAATGTGAACGATTCGGTAACCAAATCCAAATTCGATAATCTTTACGGATGTCGTGAATCACTGGCCGATGGCATCAAAAGGGCTACAGATATTATGCTGGCCGGCAAGGTTGTCGTCGTTTGCGGATACGGTGATGTGGGTAAAGGGTGCGCACGTTCGATGAAAAGCTATGGATCCAGGGTGATCGTAACGGAGATCGATCCGATTTGTGCCCTCCAGGCTGCCATGGAAGGATTCGAGGTAAAACCCGTGGAAGATGCACTGCATGAAGGTGATATCTATGTAACAACTACCGGAAACCTGGATATTATCACCTATGACCATATGCGACAGATGAAGGATAAAGCCATCGTTTGCAATATCGGGCATTTCGATAATGAAATCCAGGTATCAAAACTGGAGACAACGGCCGGAATGAGTAAAATAAATATCAAGCCGCAGGTTGATCAGTATGTTTTCCCCGATGGACATTCCATCATTCTTCTGGCCGAAGGTCGCCTGGTAAATCTTGGGTGTGCCACCGGACATCCCAGCTTTGTGATGAGTAATTCCTTTACGAACCAAACGCTGGCCCAGATCGAACTCTGGCAGAAAGAAACCGAACTCGGCGTGTACCGGTTGCCAAAACACCTCGACGAGGAAGTGGCACGGTTGCACCTCGAACATGTGGGGGTTAAACTAACTATCCTTTCCGATGACCAGGCTTCGTACCTGGGAATTCCGAAAACCGGGCCGTACAAGCCCGATCATTACCGCTATTAATTATAAATCCTGACTGTGCTGATGGTCATTGAAGTGGCATACTCCTTCAATGACCATTTGGCCGGCCCGGAAGCCACCAACCCGTCCCAAACGGAAAATTTAGATCCGCAGCAGGGGCAAACCAGGTAAAATTCTGTTTCGTCGAGCGCAACCTTGCAGGCACCCAAAGGTTCATTCGTACAGGTGAGATCGAGCGCAATGAAATCATTATTCTCGCCAAGCGTTCTCCTATATAATATTATACCCTGATTCCCCTCATTCGGAAGCATCAGGTAACTACCTGGCACCCTGAGATTACTGTTCGAAGGGTTATTCAGATATACCGTATAGTTAACCATTACATACGGCACCGGAACCTGCCTTTCGCGATCGCATGAGGATAAAATACCCAGCAACAGCAAAATACCGGAAAAGTAAATGGTTGATTTATAGCGCATAATCATCTTTGTTATCAGGAACGTAACGTTTATTAATCAAAATTATTTCTTTTGCTGCATATTTGACCATGATTTAATAAATTATCATGAAGGATTTTGGCATCGATACCATTGTTTACATCATAATAGGAATTATCTTTGTAGTAGCTCAAGCCGCCCATAAGCGAAATGTAGCCAAAGGCAAACCGCAAACGGAAGCTCCTGTTACGAAGGAAGGCATTAAAGAGGAATTGTCTGATTTTTGGAAGGAGTTCCTGGGAACAAACCTGACAGCCAATCAGGATTCCGAACCGGTCCCGAACATTACCGTCCCCCTTGATTTTATTGAACCCGTTGATTTCCAAAGAACTGAGCCAGTTCCTGTGGTAACGGCTCCTGTGATGAGTTCTTTAAATGATCCTGGCAATAGTGCCGACACCAGCTTGAAAAAGCAGGCAACACTGGTCGACGAAGAATCTGATTA
>JBBQOG010000132.1:0-8277 GCA_038330665.1 Bacteroidales bacterium | reverse complement strand
GCTCGAAACCCGGACCATTGATTATATGTTTAATTACAAATCGGTTGCCGTTCAACATGGATTTAAATACCTGACGCTTCCCGATTCCATCAACCTTGGCAATCCGGCGCTCGCCGACTGGTACTCCACAGCAGAACTCGAGGTGAGGGGTTCCACCCCGGGATCCACCATCATCCAGAAGGGTACACCGATTGTTTACGGCCTGACCATACCCGAACGGGCACCCAACAAGCCACTTGCCGAGAAGTTTGTGCGATTCCTGACCGACAGCCTGAAAGGGTGCAAAATTATTGAACAATCGGGGCAGAAACCCATCAGGCCCGTTTTTTCAGCAAAAAGCGCAAACTCCGGACTACGGTTTTAATCGTTGGGTAACATTTTTTTAATTGCGATATGTATAACTTTGCATAACGAAATATCGATATAATCCATTTTTGAAACTACACTTACCCATGAAATCAAACTTTTTACTCCTAGCTGCCATTTCCCTCGTGATTATCTCCTGCAAGAATGAAAAATCTTCGGTTGCGGAGAAGTCGGAATTTATTTCCTCGGTGGATTCATCCGACCGGACCAATGATTTTTATGACAATGAACCGACCGTTTTTCTTCCCGGTCCGGCTACAATTGAAATCAATGGAGAGGTTGAGCTGCCCGTAAGGGTAACCCTGGCCGACCTGCCAGTCAGGACTTTAATCGTGAAGGAAACCAAATTGGATCAGGAGGAGATCAAATTTGTCGGGGCCTATCGATACGACGGGGTTTCGATGTTTGATATCCTGAACCAAGTAAAGGTTGTGAAGAAGAATGCCCAGGAATTCAATCCCATTATCGATCAATATGTGGTGGTATACAACGCTGCCGGAGATTCCGTTGTCTTCAGCTGGGGCGAAATATTTTATCCGGTAAATCTGCACCAGGTACTGTTTGCCAACGCGGTGACCCGTATTGTGCCTACCAAATCGCGCGATAAATGGCCACTACCCACCGTGTCGCGTTTGGTGGTTGGAACCGACCTGGTTACCGAGAGAAACATCCCGGACCCCGTGAGGATTGTCATTCGGAGTATGAATGTGAACTATAGGGTCGATCGTTCTATTAAATTATGGGCTCCCGAAGTAAGCCTCACCGGAATGAGTACAGCACCGATAATTATGAGAGAATTGCCAGTCGGATTGGAGAATCAGAGTTTTGAGCATGTGTTTTATGGCAGGGGTATGGGCATACATGGAATTACTGAAACCAAAGGGGCGGGCTTGAAAGACGTTCTTTCCGGGACATTAAAAACCAATAAAGGACTGATTAAAAACGGACTGATTGCAATTGCTGGTGTGGATGGATACCGATGTGCCGTTTCCTGGTCGGAGCTGATGAACCGAAATGACCGGGCGGAAGTGATCATGGATGACCGGGGCCACGATAGCGATGGTGGTAGGTTTTCCTGCCTCTTCGCGGCAGATTTTTTCTCAGACAGAGCCATAAAATCAATAAGAACCATTGAACTGATTCAGGGTTCCGGGCATTAATAGAATTCGAATAAAGTTACCGTGTGGAATCAGGGAAGTGTGCACGCGGTAATTTTCTTGTACTTTTAGGCAAATTTATCTTTGTGAGCCGTTCCGGATTATCCTTGCTTTTTACCTTTCTCGGTGGATTGGTGCTTTTGTTTATCATTGCACCTCTCGTAGGAATTTTTCTAAAAACCAGTCCGGCACAATTTTTCGAAACGATACAGGATCAGTCGGTTACCGGTAGTATTTTTCTGACTTTGACCGTTTCCCTGGCCACTACATTGACCTTTGCGCTGGGGGCCATTCCCCTGGCTTATTTGCTGGCTCGACAGGATTTCAAGGGAAAGCATCTCATCCAGTCGATAATCGATTTGCCAATTGTGATTCCACACTCAGCGGCAGGAATTGCGATCCTGGGTCTGGTATCTCGGGAGACCCTCCTTGGGCGAGCCGCCTCTTCGGTCGGAATCGATTTTGTGGGTCACCCTTTGGGTATTGGACTGGCCATGGCATTTGTGAGTGTGCCGTTTCTGATCCAGTCGGCCCGGATCGGGTTTGAACAGGTTCCGGTGCGGCTGGAAAAGGCTGCCATGAATCTGGGAGCCTCCGGATGGGGTTCCTTCAGGAAAATCAGCATGCCCCTGGCCAGGAGAAGCATTATTACCGGATTGATCATGATGTTTTCCCGCGGGTTAAGCGAATTCGGCGCCGTGGTGATCATTGCCTATTATCCCATGGTTACTCCCGTATTAATTTGGGACCGGTTTAATGCATTTGGGTTGAAATCTGCGCGTCCGGTGGCTGCCGTATTTATTTTGATTTGCCTTGTGTTTTTTGTGGTGTTAAGGGTATTGGCCAACAAATCTGCTGATGATCAGGATAAAAGATATATCTAAGCGGTTCGGCCGTTTTGAATTGCAACAGGTCTCCCTTGATATCTCGGAAGGGGAATATGTGGTGCTGCTTGGGGATTCCGGATCCGGTAAGTCGGTCCTTCTGGAAATCCTGGCAGGGTTGATTATACCTGACAGCGGGACGATCCACTTAGATGGCCGTGATATGACTCGTGTCTCCATCCGGAACCGTCCATTTGGAATGGTATTTCAGGATCTGGCTTTGTTTCCGCACCTTACTGTTTACGAGAATCTGGCTTTTCCACTGAAAAACCGAAATTTCACCAACCCCGAATTAAAAAACCGGGTGGGGGAGTTGGCCGAACAACTGGAAATTTCACCTATCCTGAGCCGCTATCCTACCGGTTTATCGGGCGGCGAACGACAACGGGTGGCTTTGGCCCGAACTCTGGCGACCGAACCTGTCTGCCTCCTCTTGGATGAACCATTGTCGGCATTAGATACCCGAATCAGAAGAGAGATTAAATCGGTATTGCGAAATCTTCATCGTAGCGGTCAAACGATTATTCACGTCACCCATGATTATCAGGAAGCCTTAAGTCTGGCCACCCGGATTGGGATTATGGACAAGGGCAGACTGGTACAAACCGGGCCTGCCCTTGAGGTGCTGATGAATCCGGTAAGCCCGTTTATGGCCAGTTTTACCGGTATCAGGAATTTTATTCCGGTTACTTTATTGAAAGATCCCTCAGATGGGCAGGTGAAGGCGTGGACCGGTCAGAATATCCCCCTGGTTTTTCATACATCGAAAACCCACGGCAAAGGATATCTGATTATTCCCGAAGATGCCGTGTTCTTGTCGAAAGAACCCGTGGATACCAGTGCGGCCAACCAAATGAAGGCTGTCATTACAGATATTATCCCTGCTATGTATGGTTTCGAGGTGATCCTCGATGTGGGATTCCAACTCAATTCGCTATTGACGGCTGAAGGTGTTACCCGGATGTCGATTAAAACCGGTGATACCGTTTATGCCAGTTTTAAGGCATCCGCCCTGCGATATATCAATATTTAGACATACAGCTCTCTCAATATAGTTTCTAGCCGAGTGCTGCCTGGAATCGGTAATTGCATACGGTCTGGGCGATTTTTTCCTGTTTTTGTTTTTCTATTCTCTGTATTTGAGGCCACGTATGAACAGGTCATTGAATCGGAATGCCTTATTTATCATTTCCTTATGGCTGAGGACGGTCTGCCTTAATCCTCTGAGGAGATCAAGATAAAGGCGTGTAGTTGCCTCGGCATCCTCTATATGAAAATGACTTTCTTCGATTCCCCTCACCATGACTTTTTTTATGAGGCTTACTTCTTTCTCGTTAAAAGACTTTAATAAATCCTTCAGTACCGGTTTTAACCCCTTATAGGCGTCGACACGCAATCTGCTCAGATTAAGCAGGGACCTGAAATAGTGAATCCGGGCCTCCACATATTTTTTCAAAACTTCTTCCGGGGCCCCGGAAGAAGAAACCTGTGCTTCGATCAAATCAAGGAACTGCTTCTGTTCCCGTTCGATAACCGCCATGTACAAGTGCTCCTTATCGGGAAAATAATAATAGAGCGACCCCTTGGTAACATTCAGGTCCTCTGCAATTTCCCGCATACTGGTTTTCTCCAGACCGTACAAGCCGAACCGCTTCTGGGCCGCATCAATGATCTGGTCTGCTCGTTCCGTCTGGTCATTTTGTGTGATCATATTAACAATTCAATTTGACCAATATGTTTAAATAGTCAAAAGTAGTAAAATTTCCATTTACTGCTATATTTGTGTAAATTTTTAATCCATGTTTAAAACGAACGAATATTTTGATGGCCGGGTAAAATCGATATCCTTCACCACACCTGAAGGTTCTGCCACTGTTGGAGTAATGGCGCCGGGTGAATATGAATTCGGTACCTCCACAATTGAATACATGACCATTACATCCGGGCTGATGAGCATTTTGCTGCCGGGAAATACCGAATGGCTCGATTATCGTGAGTTCGAGACTTTTAAAGTGGAGAAAGATGTGAAATTCCAGGTGCGTGTGGCTGAAGATACCTCATACAGATGTTTGTATCAATAAGATAAGAATATGGCGGGTCCGAAGGGTTCAAAATATTATAACGTTTTCCTCGAATACGGGGTGTGGCTTACCAACGGTGAATCCCAGGAAAAGCTGAATGATAAGCTGGTTAAGTTATTAGCCGGGATTCAGCAAAGTGGAACGATCCGTGTGGCGGCTGAATCTATGGGACTGAGTTACCGGAAAGCCTGGGGCGACCTTCGAAGAGCCGAAGATTTTATCGGATTCCCGCTGGTTGAAAAAATTCGCGGAGGCAAGGATGGCGGACTTTCCCGACTGACACCAGACGGAGCCGAATTGGTGGAGGCATTCGCTCAGTTGCATGCCGATTTCGATGCGGCAATCTATCGCATTACGAAAAAGTTTTTCCATGATTTAAATAAACTACCATGATGAATAAGAGATTTTATTTCCTATTGTCAATTGCATTAACATCTTTATTAATAGTTAGTTGCAAAAAAAATAATGGCGACCCGGTCATTAAATTTGTAACCGATTCGGGATTTACGGCTAAAGATACCCTGGTAAAAGTCGGCCATGCGGTAACCATTGGACTGGACATGACCTGGAATGGCGTGGATCAGCTGGATCAACTCGAAGCCAAAGCCAATACCGTGAATATGGGTAGCTATGCGATTACCGGTGAAACATCCCGAACCAATCTTTCGATTACCAAAGGTACTGATGAAACAGAAGATTGGTCGTTTGTTTTGACTGACAAAGCAGGGAACAAATCGGAGGTTAGTTTGATCCTCACGAAAGACCCTAACTCTGAATTTGGCGCAATCACATATTATACCCCGGTAATCCTGGGGGCACAGAATAATACCGTTACAGGAGGTTTTATCAGTTTTCAGGTGAAACCGGCGACCACCTATACTCTTGAAGGCGCATTCATCAACCAAACCAAAGTGGATATTCTCTATTTCGCAGATACCGTGACCCATTCCACACTTGCTGGTCCCGGATCGGGTAGTCCGGAAATTCTTTTTCCGGGTTCGCGGAACATCACCCTATGGCAGGTCAAGAATGCTACTAAATTTCAGAAGTCGGCCATGACTGTGCAGGACTTCAATAATATTTCCATTGATGCGCCGATAGTCAGTGCCTGGAGCGACTCGCAGGCTGTTTCAAAGGCTGTCGACCTGAAAGTCGATGACATCTGGCTGGTCAAGCTGGTAAACGGTAAATTGGGTGCAATTCTGGTTAAGAGAATCGTCGCCGCCGAAAATGGTGAAATCGAATTTTCCATCAAAATTCAGCAATAAGCATCACCTTTTGGGGTCTGTTTTTCCATTCGCCGGGTGTTTCTGCATCTATATTAAAAGTTAGGGATTGATTCTTTTCCTGTTTATTGTCTATCTTTAAGCAGCCCTTGTCATTGCTTTAACTTCAGATTAATAAAACCCGGCACTGAAAGATGTCGACCAAGCGACCTGTTTCTTCGTTTTCGATCCTGATTGTCTTTATCATACTTGCGATTATCGGGGGCGCTCTGATTCCCAGGTTGCCGGTGCATCTGCAACCCACCCGGACCCTTAAGTCGCTTTATGTCAGGTATACCTGGCCTGGCGCCTCACCCAGACTTATCGAACAGGAAGTTACCTCACCCCTGGAAGGATTGTTGAACACCATCAGGGGAGTATCAAAGGTTTCCTCTTCATCGGGCAATGGGAACGGTTACATCAGCCTTGAGTTTGATAAAAGCGCCGATATGGATGCCATGCGGTTTGAGGTGGCTACAAAGGTTCGTGAGGTTTTCCCGCGTTTACCTGAAAGGGTCAGTTATCCGGTTATTTCATCCTATAGCAATTCCACAGAAGAAAAAACGCTACTGACCTATACCCTAAATGCCCCTGCAAGTCCGCGTCTGATTCAGGAATATGCTGAAAAGGTGATTAAGCCGCGGCTCTCGCAAATCGAAGGCCTCTATAATATTCAGATATACGGGGCAATGCCCATGGAATGGGAATTAGAGTATAATGAGGAACAACTTCAAAGGATCGGAATTTCCCGTAATTTAATTCGTAGTGCCCTTCAAAACTACTTTCATAAGGAAGTGATCGGGATGGGTTATGACCGGCAGGGAACCTCCGGAATGGAATCCCCCATGAGTGTTTCTGTTCAAACGTTAATGGCTAATGACGGGTCGTGGCAAAATATTACTGTAGGTTCTGTAAATGGAAGGATGCTAAGAATCAGTGATTTGTGCAAGATCAGGTATGTAGAGCAAGAACCGACCGGCTATTACCGGATCAATGGTAACAACACCATTAACCTGGTATTTTCGGCCGAGAAGGGGGCAAACAGCTTACAGGTTGCCGATGAGATCAAGAGGGAGCTGGTGACCTTGTCGTCCTCCTTCCCAAAGGGGTATTTCATGCTTTTGAGCTCGGACTCCACCGTGTTCATCCGCGATGAAATCCGGAAAGTTGTGCGCCGGACACTGCTTTCATTCGGAATACTATTGCTATTTGTCCTGTTGGTCAGCCGGAGATTCCGATATCTGCTGGTAATTTTTATCAGTCTTATAGCCAACCTTTTAGTGTCAGTCATCCTCTTTTATCTTTTTAAAGTAGAGATCAACCTGTATTCCATGGCGGGAATAACTGTTTCGCTTGGGATCATCATTGATAACACCATCATTATGGTGGATCATTTGAAAACCAAGGGAAACCGTAAGGTTTTTCTGGCCATTCTTGCTGCCACTGCCACCACCATAGGAGCACTTTCCGTAATCCGGTTTATGGGAGAACAACTGAGGCTCCAGCTCATGGATTTTTCGGCGGTGATGATTCTCAGCCTTACGGTATCAATGGCCGTGGCCCTGTTTTTGGTTCCTGCTCTAATGGACCAGGTTAAACTAAAAAAGTCAGGCGAATCCATTCATCTGAAAAGTTTACGGCGGGCGGCCAAGTTCGGTTATACCTACCAGCGAATCGTTGGGTTTTCTCAAAAATTCAGGTGGGCATTTATTGTGTTGGCTATCCTGCTGTTCGGAATCCCGTTAAACAAGCTACCAACCCGCCTCGAAGGTGATAAATGGTACCAGAAGCTTTATCGGAGTACCCTGGCCAGCGAAACGTATGTCCAGAAGATTAAACCCGTTACTGATAAAATCCTTGGCGGTACCCTCGGGCTGTTCAGTACAAAAGTATATTCGAATTATAAGTACCGTGAACCCGAGCGAACAGCGATCAGCGTTTCCGTAAAGCTTCCGCAGGGTGCCACACTCAGGCAGATGAACGACCTGATGGTGGAAGTTGAAGGCTATCTAAAAGATTATGAGCAGATTGATCAGTTTGTGACCAGTATTTCCAGTGCGCGTTCAGCCAGTATGAACATCAACTTTAAGCCGGAGTATGAAAATGGAGCCTTTCCCTATATTCTGTACAGTCAGCTGAATGATCTGGCCAACAAACTGACCGCCCCGGATTGGGGTATTTATGGCGTGGGACAGTCTTTTAACAATTCCCTTTCGGAGCAGGTCGGTTCCCAGCAGATTGATCTTTTAGGATATAACTATGAAGAGCTGATGACTTATGCCGAGCTCGTAAAAGCAAAGGTGGAAGAGCACCCCAGGGCCACCAAGCTCGATATCGTGAGTGCCCTCGGAAATTACCGGTGGAGGACCCGCGATCCGCTGTATGAATATGTGATTTCCATGGATCCGGAGAAATTGATATTGAAACAAATTTCCCCCGTTGAAGTCTATAATTATCTGGGTGGATATGGTATTAACCAGGCTGCCGATGCCCGACTTTTTGTAAATGGAGCCTATGAACCGGT
>JBBQOG010000131.1:0-8304 GCA_038330665.1 Bacteroidales bacterium | reverse complement strand
AGCTTCACCTATAAGAATGACATGAACGGTGATGGATATGCTACCGACTTGATTTACATACCGAAAGAAAGAGGTGATGTTGTATTTAAGACTCAAGCCGATGAAGATGCATTTTTCGCTTTTATGGAACAGGATAAATATCTGACTGCACATAAAGGACAATATGCTGAAGCTTATTCAGCAATGGCACCCTGGGTGAATCGCTTTGATTTGCGCGTGGTACAGGATATCAGCGTCAAATCAGGAAAATCTAATAATACACTTCAATTCACGTTGGACTTCCTGAACTTTGGTAACCTGATCAATAGCACATGGGGAGTCAGCAAGAATATGTATTCCTCAGGCAACGGCCAGATTTTAAAATATGAAGGGAAAGATGCTAATAATGTTCCTAGCTATTCAATGATGAAAGACAGTAAGGGAAATTATTATACAGAAACTTTCTCTAGCATTTCTAACTATTACCAGTGCTGGTATTTACAGATTGGTGTTCGCTATCTGTTTAACTAATCCTGATTAAATTCATTGGGAACAAAAATTTAAGACCGTCCGGGACAACCCGGGCGGTCTTTTTTTCGTTATAGTAAACTATGAAAAATATTACCGGTTTTTTTCTGCTGATTTTTCTTGGCACCCTTGGTGCACCTGCTCAGATTAGCTCCTCTGTGATCCGTGGCACGGTGACCGATCTCAGGGGTGATCCTCTGAAGGGGGCTAAAGTCATAGCCACCCATGTTCCCAGCGGAACCTTGTATGCGGATCTTTCGGATGCTGCGGGCACCTATCGGCTGCCAGGCATGGAGGTCGGCGGTCCATACCGGGTAAATGTGACCCAGGTGGGCTATAAGCCCTATCAGCTTGAAAATATATATATAACCCTGAATCAGGTAAACCGGATTGATGTGAAGCTCCTGGGAGGAAGCGGGAAAGGCGGCATCAGGGAGCATGTGGTGGTCGTTTTGTCAATGGATGGATTCCGGTGGGATTTCCCCAAAATTTACCACACCCCGAATCTCGACCGGCTGGCGCGCTCAGGTTGCAAGGCAGTGGCACTTAAATCCAGCTACCCGACCAAAACATTCCCGAACCATTATGCGATTGCCACCGGATTGTATCCGGATCATAACGGGATCGTCCAGAACAGCTTCTACGATAAGAAGCTCAACCGGTCTTTCCGGATGGGCGACCGCGCGGCGGTGGAGGATTCCATTTTCTGGGAAGGCGAAGCGATCTGGGAAACAGCCGAACAACAAGGTGTTAAAACAGCCGCGTATTTTTGGGTGGGGACCGAAAGCAATGAACGTTACCGGCCTGAGCTGAGTAAACCGTATGAGAGCGGGTTTCCATACGCACAACAAATCGATACCGTCTATAAATGGCTTTCCTTGCCACCTGCGGATCGGCCAAAGCTGATTATGTTCTATTTTGATGAACCCGATAAAACCAGCCATTCCTATGGGCCCGTGAGCAAGGAAACCAATGCGGAGGTCACTAGGCTGGACAAGATTGTCGGGAAGCTGGTCGCGGGAATCGATCGTATCGAAAAGGAAAAAGGAATGGATATCGATCTGATCATTCTATCCGATCACGGAATGAGTTACGTTCCTGCGGATCACCAGATCTTTCTCGAAGATATCATTGACCCCAAAAAAATAAATAGGTTCAACGGAGGAAGCCCGGTGATTAATCTGGATCCGGAACCGGCCTATTTTGATGAGGCATACAAACTTTTAAAGGCTACTCCGAACCTGAAAACCTGGAAACTCGATGAACTGCCGGCACGATATCATTATGGGACAAACCCACGGATATCCGGACTGATCGTGGAAGCCGACTCCTCTTACGGAGTCGAAATCCGGCGCAAGGCACAGGGCCATTATAGTTTGGGGAATCATGGATATGATCCGGATAATACCGATATGCAGGGTATTTTCTATGCCACCGGGCCCTCCTTTAAAAAAGGGTATGTGCAGCCGGTATTCGAAAATATAAACATTTATGAATTACTAGCCCGGTTGCTGTGGATTAAACCGGCCAAAACAGACGGAAGTATGGCCCCCGTGAAAGGAATGCTGCTCGGTAATTAAAAGTGAAAATTCCGCTCAGAAATCACGGTTCAGATCAAAAACTTGCTCCATCCGTTCCCAGGTAACCGCTGAAATGCCCGGAAGGGCCTGCTGAAAGTTTAACATCAGGGCGGCCCATTCCGGCTGCCTTTCGAGTGTCGATAATTTTGCCATTTGCTGATCCCACTGAAAATCGGGCCCGGTTTGAACGATCATGAACATCCGGTTTCCAACCAGGTAAATCTGCATATCCAGAATGCCTACAGCCTTAATTCCCCTGGCAATTTCGGGCCAATGGGTGCCGGGTGAATGATATTTGCGGTATGCTTTGATCAATTCAGGATTGTCTTTAAGGTCCAGCGTCTGGCAATACCTTTTGGTGGGCTTGTCATAAATCGGTTCGGTATAGCCCGATTGTGCCGTCTCTATCAATCCGGCAGGATTCAGCTGAAAAACATTTTCCATTTGTACCCATACTTCACTGGGTTTTGCCCAAGGAACAACCTGCTGAAACTGCCATACATATTTACCCCATTCCGCCTGCTTTTCGAGCGTTCCCAGGCGCGCCATCTCCTTGTTATAATCCCAGTTCAGGGGTGTTTCCATAATCATAAACATCCGGGTGCCCCAGACGTAAATTTCCATATCCGATATCCCCACCTCCTTAATTCCGCGGGGGATTTCAGGCCAGATACCCTCTTTGGTGTGAACATGTTTGTACTGGCGGATCAGGTTCGCATCGTTCCTGAGATCCAGGGCCATGCAATAACGTTTTTGCATAATTGAATTATTTTGAGATACGAGACCCAGCGGCATAATGGCCAGAAAAAGGATCAACAACGGAATCTTGTGTGGGTTCATTAAGAGGATCTATTGAATGGTTACCCGCTCGGTCCGGCTGCCATCAGTCGTCTGAATCCGGATCTGATATACTCCCCTGGCTTCCTTGCTCAGGTCATACGTGCGGATCAGCTGACCGTTCACGTGGTTTACCTGCTCGCTCCATACGATCTGCCCGGTGAGGCTGAGAATCTGAATATTGACTTTGCCTGGCGTAATGCCGTTTAATTCCAGATTAAAATGACCGGTATTCGGATTGGGGTACGTTTGGCAAACAAATTCATTCCTGCTTTCAGAAATTCCCTGCGTTTGTCCGATGACCTGCAAGAGAATATCGTCGATTCCGGCACCGCCGGATGCCGTATCGTGGTTTTCGTACCGGAAACCGATCTGCGTGGAGGCTTTTAATGCACGGTCGGGAAGTCTGATCCCTACACTGTCCCAGGCCCACTGGTTCGTCTGACCGGGATCCAGGGTCATCAGAGTGTTCCAGGTGCTGTCTTTGGAAACCCGGTAAACCACATCCAGAATTCCGGCATCGGGTGAGGATTGAAGGGCGTAATTAAAGGAAAGGTTCACCCCGGCTGCCATAAAGCTCGACAAATCAATCACCGGGGAAGTCAGCACATCCGTGACTTTTTTCCCGACGGTAGTTTCCTGCCCACGGATACCGAAAAAATTTCCGGAATTGCCATCAATGCCGAGACTTTCCGAATAACCGTATTTCCAGCCATAGCCATTGTATTTGGATGATGCCCACGCGGCAGTTCCGGATTCAAAATCCACCAGATAGGGAAGGGAAACGGGATCGGTCAGGATGACGGAAACGGAGTTCGACGGGACCGACGGCGTGGAGTTGGCATAAACGGCTTCCACCTGGTACCTGTAATCGGTATTCATTTCGACCTGATTATCCTGCCAGTAAGGAGTCGTGCTTTCATCATACTGCACGCCGTTCCGGTAAATCCGGTAGTTGGTTACGTATTGCGGATAAAATGGGGCATTCCAGTACAGGCTGATCAGCTTGTTGCCTGGCACTGCTTCTAAAAAAGTGGCAGGCAGGATCGGGTTCGACGGAGCCAGTGGGGTTTCCCACAGCCCCCGGCCGAAAGTGGAAGCACGGAGTTTCGATTTCGAGCGGTCGATATGGTTGTAATAGGTTTCCAACTCACTGATTTCTACAGATAAAGGGAGATTGGTATTGTAAAATACCCAGTCATTCATTCCGGCATCCCTAAAATAGGTTCCGGCATCCGTTCCCACATATAAGCCCTCCACACTGGATTCATCAAAGAAGATGGTATTCATGGGAATGGCCGGCAGTGAACCGCTGATATCGGTCCAGGTTTCCCCTTTATCGGCTGATTTATACACTTTTCTGCCCATGGTGATATAAACAGTCGAAGGATCGAACGGATGGCATTCGAGGTCGCTGGGCGTTCCAATGGCGGGAAGGTTTGCCGTCAGGTCGGTCCACAGCGGACTGGTTTTATTGATATTATCGGTTCGGAAAAGCCTCCTGTCGGATCGTGTAAAATAGAACATCTGGGGTTGCGGCGTGCATTGCTCAATGGCAAGCACATAAGGATCATTGGTTCCGGCCAGGTTGTTTGATAATTTCTTCCATGAAATCGCGCTGGAATTTTTCAGGTCACGGGTGATCCAGATGTTCCGGTATCCGGCCACCATGGTGTTCCCATCGTCCTGATGGATCAGGAATGGCGTTACCCAGGCGCCATCTTCGGTAATTCCGCCTAACCCTTTGCCTCCGACCTGACGTCCATAACCATTCATGACATTCTGCGTAATGGAACCATAATAAATGGTCGTGTAGCTATACATATAATCAGTCGGATCGATGGCTGATTCCATTCCATCGCCCCCGCCGGTGGTTAACCATTCTTTGCCCGTCCAGGTGGCGCTGCCATTGTCCTGGAAACCGGTAATGGTCAGATAGGGATTGGTTTCACTCACACCCAGGCGGTATATCTGGCCGATCCCGAGGCCCACACTGATCTCTTTCCAGCTGGTGCCCTGGTTATTGGTATAATAGATCCCCCCGTCGTTACCGGCATAAAGCCTCCGGTTTGCCGGATTGTAGTAGAAAGTATGCTGGTCGGCGTGAATGGCCTGTGCTCCGCTTCCGGTCCAGTGCCCGGTAATTTTCCAGGTCCGGCCTCCATTGTCGGATCTCCAGAGGTTCACCCCTCCCACATGCACAATCTGGGCATTAAGCGGATCTACGTGGATGCAGAGGTCGTACCAGGCCTGGCTTCCGGTATCGCTTCCATCCGAGGCATAACCCAGGATATTTGGCGAAGTGGATTGCACCATGAAATTTTTACCGTCATCCTGGGAAACAAAACAACCGACATAGGCGGCGGATCCGCACACGAGGTATACCAGGTTGCCGGCTGCGGCGCTTACACCGATAACCATCCGGCCCTCTTTCGGAACGCCGCTGCTGTCGGCCACCTGCAACCAGTTTTCGCCTGAATCCACTGTCCGGTAAAATCCCACCTTCCCGGTGGAAGTGGCGTAGGCAATATTTGAATTATCAGGTTTAAACTTGATGTCTTTAAAGACGGCACCGGCTGCCGAAAATTTCAGTGCCCAGCTGGCTCCGCCATCGGTCGTTTTATAGATCCCCGAATTGGTGGCAGCAAGGATAAAATCCGGATTGTCGCTGCTTCTTTCCATCATACCGACGGTGATCTCTCCCATGCCGTTGTTGTACGGCTGCCAGGAATTTCCCCCGTCGGTGCTGCGGATCACTCCGATCCCACGGGCATCGCCGTGGTCGCGGTCACCGGTTCCCACCAGTATTTCGTTGGTTTTTGTCGGATGGACCAGAATCGCCGAAACACCGAGGGAAGGCATTCCGTCGGTGAGCACTTTCCATGTGGCCCCCCCATCGGTGGACTTCCAGAGTCCTCCGGAAGGCGCTCCGGCGTACACCACACTTGTATCCGCAGGCGAACAGGCGATGGCGTTCAATCGGCCGATCCCGACATATCCCCCCACATCCACCCGTGTTTTCGGGCCCAACTCCAGCCAGTTGGCATTTCCTGATTTAAATCCATCACCATCCGGTTGCTGGGCGGCAAACCGGTTGTATTCCCGAAAAATCTGACCGGCAGGCGGAAAAGAGCCATCGGTATTCACCCGTGATTGCCAGTAATATTCCCAGCGCTTGAATGGCTTGTAACCATCCCCGCGGTGGGTCGGCCGGTTTTCCCAATATTGATAAAAAGCCCGCTGAACTTCGAAGAAGTTCGCTTTCGGATCCTGCATCATCTCAATCCATCTTGGTTTGGAGGAGTAGTCAGTTACATCCGAATCTACTGTAACCTGAGCCGATGCGAGGGCACCGGATGCCAGGATTGTCAAAAAGATACTAAGTACCCGAAAAGCTGCGGTTTTGATCATATTTAATTTCTTACTGAATGGTAATCATCTTTTTCCACTCCGTTGAATTCGAGCGGATGGTGAGTTGATAAACACCCTTAGGCTGATTACTAAGATCGAACATTTCCACCAAAGTTCCCGCATTATTTTCCACCTTCTTTTCGAGGATCACCTGTCCCTTGATATTGAGGACCTGGATGGTCAGGGTCCCGGGCGTGACTGACACCAGTTCCACGCTGAAGCGACCCTGTGAAGGATTCGGGAAAACAGTGATATCAGCAGTGTTCACGATCGAACGCGCAGAGGTGGTATTCAGAAATAGTTGCACATCGTCCACTGCAGCACCCCAGGCAAATTGGTTCGAATCATCATAGAAAAAACCGATTTGGGTGGTGGCGGTCATCGCCTTTTCCGGAAGATCGATCTGTGTGGTATCCCATACCCAGGTGTTCACACTTGGAGGTTTTAGATCCACCAGCTTGATCCAGGTACTATCGGGTGCCGTTCGGTAGGCCGCACTGAATTTGTCGTAGGTGCGGTATTTCCGCATGGTATAGGCAAATTTCAGTGTAATGGTTTTTTTCGTGTAAGCCGAAAGATCAATGTTGGGGGTGGTCAGATAATCAGCCACATGAACGCCATCGCCTGCCAGACTGCTGTTCGCGGCAAAGAAGTGTCCTTCGCGACCGGTAACGCCCAGCGTTTCAGAAGTGCCGTACTGCCATCCTTCCAGACTGAATTTGGCGGCCCATCCGGCACTGCCTCTTTCAAAATCCTGATTATAAGGCAATTCGATCGGGGTCGCAATGGTGGTAAACGCTTCATTGGTGAAGTCAGATTCCACGCCGCTGTTATAAAAGGCCGATACCTTATAGGTATACGTAATATCCGGCTCTGCTGTCTGATCGGAAAAGCTCAGACCGTTTATGATGGTCTTGTACTCCCCATTACGGTAAATACGATATCCCTGGATCTGGTCTGAGTAGAATGGTGGAATCCATTCCAGTTCAATGGTTGAACCTACGGACTTGGCTGTGAGGGAGCTCGGAGGTAACGTCTGACTGGTTTCAGCCAGCTTCAGCTCCCAGGCACCCCTGCCGTAAGTGGCAACCCTAACTCTTGAATCTGGACGGTAACGGAGGTCCTGGTAAATCTCAACTTCCGTCACCCCTACCGAGACGGGGAATCCAATACCATACAGAACCCAGTCTTCCATCGAGGCGTCCTTATAGTATACGCCGGCATCGGTCCCAATATAGAGGCCTTCGTTGCTCGACTTGTCATAAGCGATGGAGGTGATCGTGATAGCAGGCAAACTTCCCGAGATATTCACCCACGAACCCCCTTTATTTACGGATTTATACACTTTCCGGTTCTGGGTCATGTACACGATATTCGGATCATACGGGTGGAATTCCAGATCAGTGGGTGTGCCGGATGCCGGCAGGCTGCTGGTGATTTCAGTCCAGACCACCACGGGGTCGAGCAGGTTTTCGGTACGGAACAGCTTGCCATCACCCCGGCCGGCCAGCAGAAGGTTTAAATTAGCCGGCGACTGTTCCAGAACAGACATATTCTGTGAATTGGAACCGCCGAGGTTGTTTGATATTTTAGTCCAGCTCACAGTACCGCTGGTTTTGATATTGCGGCTGATCCAGATATTCTTGAATCCAACCACCATGGTGTTTCCGTCGCCTTCACTGATCAGGAATGGGGTAACCCATGCACCGTCCTCGGTGATTCCGTTGGTTCCCTTACCGGCAATCTTTCTGCCGCTGATGTTGTTCACATACCGGTTGATGTCGCCATAGTAAATGGTGGTATAACTATAACGGGAGTCCAGGGGATCTACGGCACATTCCATACCATCACCGCCACCTGTATTTATCCAGTTGTCGCCATTCCAGGTTGCGCTTCCGTTATCCTGGAACCCTGTCGTCATTTTCCTGGCATCGGTATTGCTAACACCGAGTTTATAGATCTGCCCGAT
>JBBQOG010000130.1:0-8320 GCA_038330665.1 Bacteroidales bacterium | reverse complement strand
CCCCCTGCTGCAGTTTCACCACATTTTTGGTACCATGGGGAAAAGCGGCATTGGTTCCGAAAAGTACCATAGCACCGCCGGAAGCCCCGAGCTCGGTATGGGCCTGTTTGATCAGCTGGCTCAGTTCATCCGGGGTCATTCCTTCCCTTAATTGGGAAAAACTCTTTTTGAAAGCCAGTTTGGTGATCCGGTTGGCCGTATCCATGATCGCAATTTCCTTGGCCGATTTCACGGCGCGGGTATTCTCGGTGACGGGTGATCCGTCGACCACCTGTACCCCTCCGGCACGCCGGATTCCCTCATTTACAAAACTCCGGGCATTCGGGTCCATGCCGATTTTGCCTCCGGGTTTTCCGATTTTTTTCAGATAATCCGCAAACAGTCCGTACGGACCTTCATGCTCCTGCCAAACCCGTATATCTTTCCCATATTCAATCACTTCCTCTGCCCGTTTCTTTTCGAAGGCCGGACAGATCCATACGGTTTCCGCATGCGGACTCAAGAGGAATCCAAACACCCGCTCGCTGCTCCACCAGGGGGTATTGGTAAAGTAGGCCAGGTTATTTCCGCCTTCCACAAAAAGGGCATCGATATTTAATTTTGCCAGCCATTCACGGGCCTTTTCCTGCCGGGCAAGATAATCCTCCCGCACCATATCCGGAAGATTCCTTGTCAGATCTTCGATCACTACCGGTCCACCGGCTGCCGCAACCGGGTTTGTTGCCTTCACGGTAACTCCTGCTGCGGCCAGCCCTAAAGCCGAAACGGCAGCTGTTTTTAGGAAATCCCTTCTGTTGTTCATGGTGCTAAATTTTCGGGTCAAGATATTAATAATATCAAATCAGGTATCTGCTAAACAACCGAAACACTTTCGGTCCTGATTTTATACCTTGACCGCGAAAAGACATTCATCGATGGCCCTCAGGTTTAGTTTTCTTATTCTACTGATATTTAATCTGGCAGCTCCGGCTCAGAATTCTGGTTTTGTGCTGCAAGGCAAGGTATTCGATTCCAAAACCAAGGCTCCGGTACCCGGTGCCAGTATTTATGTGAACGAAACCATGAATGGCACCACCTCGGGAGCCGATGGTTCCTATCAGCTGAAAATTCAGCATACTCCCGCCGTGCTGGTCATCTCCTGCATCGGGTATACCCGGCGCTATTTCACCTTTACCACCCCGCAGATATCGGAATTCAATATTCCCCTTGAGCCTTCCCTATTCGAGATCCCGGAGGTTCTGGTCACCGCAAAACGAACACCGGTAAGCATTTCCGACAAACAGGATATCTATGTGGTAGATTATGATTTTTATGATAATCATGTCCTGTTGCTCGGCCATCCGGGTAAGCGAAGTATCCGGACACTGCTCGTGCTCATGGATCGGATGGGCAAAACCATTTTGCGGAAGGAGATCGACCAGGGCATCAATCTTTACCGCGATCCGTTTAATAATCTTCATCTGCTCACTACCGATACGGCCTACCAGATTTATTTCGACGGGAAGGAATTAAATTTATTGTATCCAACTGATAAAAAGACCTTTATGGCCTCATTTCCTGAATTTCTGGAAATTTATCAGGGTAAGATCATCCTCCGGCAGTATGCTTTCGACGACCAGGCGCTGATGTACTATTTTTTCAACCCGACTGATACCACCATTCAGCGGTTCTGGGCCGAGGGCACACAAGAGGTGTTCCGGAAGGTCGACGGGTTGATGACCAGCATACAAATCACGCCAAACGGCAAGGGATCCAGCCGTTTTAACTTATTTAATTCCGATGATCGGTTCGTAAAAATGGCCTATTATGCCCCGATATTCTGTCCGCTCGAAATCATCCGCGATACTCTCTATATTTTCAATTTCACCAATAACCTGATCGAAACGTACGGAAGAAGAGGTTTTCCACTGGATACTCCCACCTATATCACTTTCCACCAGACCGATACATGGCAGAAAAAGCTTTACAACGACCGGGTAACGGGAAAGATTTATACCCAGTTTGTACGCAGGGGAATCTCCGAACTTCGCGAGATCAATTTAAAAACGGGCCAGTTGTACGACCGGTCGATCCGGATTCCCGATTTTGCCTTTATATCCAAGCTGCTGGTAAACGATGGATACCTTTATTTTCTTTACCAGGAAAAGAAGTATCCGAACTACATGAGGCTTTACCGCATGGTTATCTGACCAAAAAAAGGTCGGCAAGAATCCCGTCGGACCGGAACCAGGCATCCGGATCAAAAAAGATCCGTCCGTTTTCCGCTATCAGCTGACCCTGCCGGATATATTTACCCGCCATCCGAAGCCATTCCTCCAGTGCTTCCTCTCCGAATTCCGCACTGAATTCGCGGGTTCCGATACCTTGCGCCATCCGCAGGCGGGTCATCACGTATTCATTACGGCGGGTAAGGGCATCGATGGTTTCACCTGCGGGGAGCCGGCCCATCCTGATGTCGGCGGTGTATTTCACCAGGCTTGCCGGGTTCCAGTGCCGACCGGTCCCGTTGAAGGAGTGGGCGGAAGGACCGAGACCGAGGTAATTTTGACCGGTCCAGTATTTTGTGTTATGCCTGCTAAACTTTCCCCCACGTGCAAAATTCGAAATCTCATACTGCTCAAAGCCCCAATCATACAGGATTTTACGTAATAGCCGGTACTCTTCCACGCTTTGCTCCCCGGATATTTCTGTCAGGAGCCCGGCCTTTTTCAGCTTTCCAAATTGCGTTCCGGGCTCGATCGTCAAATGGTACGCGGAAATGTGTGCCACCCCAAGATCCGCGGCGGTTATCAGGTTCTCTTCCCACTCAGCCCGGGTCATGCCGGGAATTCCATAAATCAGGTCAATACTGATATTTTCGAAACCCTCGTCCCGGGCCATCCGAACGGCTTCAATGGCCTGTGCCGCGTTGTGCCGGCGGTTCATAAACCGGAGATGAGCATCAAAAAAGGACTGTGTTCCGATACTGATCCGGTTAAAGCCCATATCCAGATATTGCCTTAAGCGCCCGAAGTCCAGGTCATCGGGATTGGCTTCAAGGGTAATCTCGGCCCCATCCGCAATTTCGAAAACCTCTTTCAACCTCCACACTATTTTTTCGAGCTGGCCAACAGGGATATGGGTGGGAGTGCCTCCCCCGAAATAAATCGTATCCACCGGTCCGGGTCCCGGATAACCAGCCCGCAGGGCAATTTCCTCCAGTATCAATCCCGAAAACGCATCTTGACCACCCGTTCCGGTAAGGGAATAAAAGTCGCAGTAATAGCACTTGCTCTTACAAAAGGGAATATGCACATACACGCCGTTCATGAGATCGCTTTCCTTTAAAATCGGTTGATTTTGATTACTATTGCATCCGGAATTTCAACGGGTTAATGATACGAAAGTTATTTATTATAAGTCTGATCTGGGCCGCAGTCATTCTCATACTGTGCGCCATTCCGGGAGGGTCGCTGCCGACCAGTTCCCTGTTCAACATACCCTATTTCGATAAGATCGTTCACTTTGGCTTGTATGTTCCGCTGGCTTTTATTCTGGGTGCCGAGCTCGATCTCTCCAAAAAACAGATCCTGCAAATCACCGGACCGTTGCTCACCATGCTGATCGTGGCATTTTACGGGGGGCTAATCGAGCTTCTTCAGGAATTTCTGTTCATCAACCGCTCGGCAGATGTGCTGGATTTTTTGGCTGACCTCATCGGCGGCCTGGCGGGACTGGCCATTTACTATCTGTTTTTCAGGCCATTCCTACAAAAGATGTTTCAAAAAAGATCTTAAAATTCTCTCTTTTTCCAGCTTTGATGAAACGATTCCTTGGCAAAAACCAACGGATCCCGCCTGGGTCCCCACACTTTCATGCCTATGGTGGTCATGACCTTGTTTTTCCATTTTGGTTTGATCCGTTCGAACTTTCTTCGGTTCAGCATATATTTCTTATAGTTCCGGAAGAAGAATCTTTCCACACCCAGGCTGTCTGAGGATTGTACAATTTTATTCCGGTTCCGCAGTAACAACTTATGCAGGGGTATTTTAACCGGACAAACATCGGTGCATTTTCCACACAGGCTCGAGGCAAAATTCAGGAATCCCATGTCCCTCGATCCATCCATATACATCGAGATCACCGATCCGATCGGACCGGTATAGGTGGTCTGATAGGTATATCCCCCAATATTTTTATATACCGGACAGGCATTCAGACAGGCTCCGCAGCGGATACATTTCAGTGCATCACGGGTTTCAGTCTCTTCTAAAAGTCGGGTTCGGCCGCCATCATATAAAATCACCACCATTCGGGTCGGACCGTCACCCTCGGTTGAACGGGCCGGACCGGAAAGAATGGAATTATACGCGGTCACATTCTGGCCCGTTCCGTGCACGGCCAGCAAGGGCCAG
The DNA here is from genome assembly GCA_038330665.1 of Bacteroidales bacterium. Lineage (GTDB taxonomy): Bacteria > Bacteroidota > Bacteroidia > Bacteroidales > UBA12481 > UBA12481. The sequence continues at coordinate 3,926 of JBBQOG010000130.1, read as the reverse complement.
AACAGGTCGAGATCCGCCAGTTCGGGGATCAGCCGTTCGATGCCGGCTATCACTACCAGTGTTTTGGGCCAGGAAAAGGTCATCATGCCGTTTCCTTCATTCTCGGTGAGCCCCACAGATCCGGTTTCGGCTATCAGGAAATTGGCGCCGGTGATACCCATTTGTGCGGTCATGAACTTTTCGCGCAGAAAGTTCCGCACAAAAACGGTGATCTCTTCGGGTTTGGCATCGGCTTTAAGATCATACTTCTCATGAAAAAGGGCTGCCACACTTTCCTTCGACTTGTGCATGGCGGGGGTGACGATATGATACGGTTTTTCCCCCGCCAGCTGTACGATGAATTCCCCCAGATCGGTTTCGAATGATTCCACCTTGTTCTTTTCGAGGAAGTGGTTGATTTCGAGCTCTTCCGAAATCATCGATTTCATTTTCACTACCGTACGTACATCCTCTGAGGCAATGATCTTTCCGAGGATTTTGTATACATCATCGATACCGGAGGCCCATTCCACTTCGGCACCGTTTCCCCGGGCGTTCCGTTCAAATCGTATTAGCAGCTGATCAAATTCCTGCATGCAGAAATTCTTGATTTTTGAAGCCTGCTCGCGGGCATTGTCAAGATCGCGGAAAAATTGTTTCCCCTTCTCCACGGCCATATCATACTGGCCCATATTGAATTTGATAATCCGCCGGTGATCCCGGTCGAATGCCACTTTTTCCGATTTCTCCTGAAAAATCTTTGCCTTGCTCTCCATACCGGTTAGCCGTTTATCGGTATTTTGCGTATGCGTATGCTGTGTCGTCCGGCTTCGAAATCGGTTTCCAGAAATTCCCTGGCGATGGCCTGTGCTTCCGAAGGAACCAGAAAACGTGCCGGGAGGGCACAGATGTTGGCATCATTATGACGGCGAGCCAGGCTGGATATTTCGACGTTCCAGCAAAGTGCGGAACGGATTTTCGGATATTTGTTCACCGTCATATTGATTCCGTTACCGCTTCCGCATAAACTAAAGCCACGCGCACAGGTGCCTTCAGAAACAGCATAGGCCAGCGGATGGGCGAAATCCGGATAGTCGCAGCTATCCGTTGAGAAACAGCCAAAATCCATAACATCGTAGCCCTCATCGATTAACCAGTTCCGAAGAAATTCCTTCATCTTGTATCCGGCATGATCGGATGCCAAACCTATTTTTCCAAACAATTTTTTATCCACAATTGCTAAATTTTTTAAACACTCCTCAAAATCGTCTCATTATCAGGGCGAATTTAGTCAATAGAAGTTTGAATTAAGATCCCCCTGTGGATACCCTTTTCTTTAAATATCAACAGATCAACGAATAAAATGTTCCAAAGGTTATGAACAACTCATCTTGATATCTGCTCTATAAGTTTCGGCTTTTTCATATTGAGGCAATTGGTTTGAACCGATATAAAATTTGTATTCAATATTGCAAGAATAATATTTGAGCAGATACCAAAAACAATGAACAACGTTTTTCACAAAGACCAAAACTGATAAGCCCTTTTCAAATTAATCAACAGCTTGTTAATTTCTCAAATATCCTTCTGAAATATAACTCTTTCTCTATTTTTGTGGTGTTGATAAACTGTTATCCGGCTTTTGATAACGCCACCACAACTTTTTCAACCCGCGTTATCAACACTATTAACAGCATAGTATTATCATCATTAGTTTTATATATAAAAGTATAATGATAATAAAGAAGGTTAAGGGTGCCATTCTGGCTCTGCTTCTGCTCCTCGCAGGTCAGGGAATTTTTGCACAGGAACAGCTCAAAGACGGGTACAACAAACTTTATTATGGCAACAAGCAGCTATCCAGCGAGGGAATGATCAAGGATGGAAAACCCGACGGGCGCTGGATATCTTATCATATCAACGGTAAGATGAAATCCGAGGGTACGCGCCGGAATTTTCAGCTCGATTCCTTGTGGAAATTTTACGATGAAAAGGGCCGACTTACCGAGGAAGTGAATTATCTGAATGGAAAGAAAAGCGGATATCATATTAAATATCAAGAAATTGAAAAAGCTGGAGAACCGATATTCGTTTCATTGTTCAAAGAACTTTATCTGAATGATCAGAAACAGGGGCTATCGTATTATTTCAACAACAAAGGGGATTTAGACCGGATAGTCCGATACAAAGATGGCAAGAAGGAGGGGCTTACCCGCGAATATGTTAACGGAGAGGTTCAGATTGTTTATAAGTATCACAATGATTTTCTGATCGACCGGGAGTTTATCAATCAGTCGGATAACAAGGGCTTGAAACAGGGTGTCTGGCGCGAGTATTTTGATAATGACAATATCCGTACCGAGGATAATTACAAAAACGGCTTGCTTAACGGATATTCCCGGGAATACAGTTCCGCGGGCAAGATGCTCAGCTCAAAATTTTATGAAAACGGCAAATTGGTGGAAGGGAATTCGGAGGAGGAGATCATTGCAGAGGTAAAAAATCAGTATGATAGTGTGGGAAATCTCGTAGCCAGCGGGAGCTATCTGAATAACATTCCGGTGGGTACGCACCGGAAATATTCGCCCGACCGGAAAAAAGTGAAGGTTGAGGAATACAATAACAGCGGACAGGTCGTATCCAGCGGGGCCACTAATGAGCAGGGAACGAAAGAGGAGTTCTGGCAGTTCTTTTATCCCGGGGGGCAGGTTCGCCTGGAAGGAGCTTATAAGAATGACAAGCGCTCGGGTATCTGGAAATTTTACTTTCCCGATGGAAAGCTGGAACAGACCGGCAGTTATCTGAACGGAATGGAAGATGGATTGTGGACCTGGTATTTTTCCAACGGGACGCTGCGGCGGGAAGAAAATTATCTGAGAGGAAAAGAGGAGGGATCCTATACTGAATACGATGAAAATGATAGCATTATCGCGCAGGGGGAGTATATCGAAGGATATGAAGAGGGAGTATGGGTATATAAATCCGGATCGGTGATCACGAAAGGTTCCTACAAATCCGGACTGAAGGATGGGATCTGGAAGGAATTCTATGCCAATGGCAATCTGAAATTTGAAGGGGGATATGTGCAGGGGTTGCCCGACGGCAAGCATAAACTGTACTACGAAAATGGCAAAATCAAGGAGGAACAATATTACCGGATGGGCCAGAAAGATAAAACCTGGTGGATTTTCGACACCGGAGGCGATGTGGTGATCTCGTATGTTTATGTCAATGACGCGCTCGTAAAAATTAACGGCGTGCGCGTATATCTGGAAACCGGGAACCAGTAATAATTTTCAAAAACAATGGGGGTGACATTCAGATATCGATTTTATTTCTAAATTTACACAAAGGACTGTGCCCAAATTATGGAATCGAGTGGTAAAATAATTTTACTTGTTGAGGATAATAAGCTAAATCAAAGGCTTATGGAATCCAGTTTGCGAAGGTTTGGCTTTCCTATCGAGCTGGCCGGTAACGGACTGGAAGCTGTTGAAAAGTATCAGACCGATCCACTCAGATATAACCTGATCATCATGGATATCATGATGCCGGTAATGGATGGGCTGGAGGCTACGCGCCAGATCCGAATTTTTGAAAAAACCAGGAATATCCGCATCCCCATTATTGCTTTAACGGCAAACACCTTTAATGCCGACCGGGAGCGGTGTTTATCCTACGGCATGGATGATTATCTGTCAAAGCCACTGAACATGGACTTGCTGGCCCAATCCTTCCGGAGCCTTGGGGTAATTCAATAGTATATGTCTGAACCTTACGATTTCAGGGATCCGGCCGGTCAATCCGACGATCAGGAAATTGAACGGCAGTTAAGGCCGGTTGAATTTTCCGATTTTTCCGGTCAGGAGAAGGTCATCAGCAATCTGCGTGTATTCGTGCAGGCCGCCTCGATGCGGGGCGAGGCCCTCGATCACGTATTGCTTCAC
>JBBQOG010000129.1:0-8327 GCA_038330665.1 Bacteroidales bacterium | reverse complement strand
GCTTATATTAACGGCGCCACGCTGAGTGTTGACGGAGGAATTGTAATTTAACATCATAAACCGGCAGCAAATATTCCCATGGCATCAACACAACAGGTTACCGGGGGATGGATTCTGATCGCTATTTATGCGGTTGCCATTCTCTTCTTTGTGATTCGCGGGGCGATGAGGACTAAAAACATCCAGGATTATGCATCCGGGACGCTGAATTTCTCTCCCCTGTTTGTGGGACTTTCGCTTGCTGCCGCCATGACCAGTGCCGCCACCTTCGTGATCAACCCCGGTCTTATTGCCACGTATGGGCTGAGCGGGGCCTTATCTTTCGGACTGATTTTTCCGGCTGCCTCACTGATTTCGCTGGTGGTACTCACAAAAAGCTTCCGCAGGCATGGAACCACCGTAAAGGCCATGACTCTTGCCGGCTGGATCGGAACCATGTACCACAGCAAAGGCTATTCGCTTTTCATCGCCTTCCTGTCGGCACTCCTGATTACGTTCATTGTTCTGATCCTCGTGGCCATCACCAAAGTGCTGAGCCATGCGCTGAACATGAATGAAAGCTGGATGCTGTTTTTCATTGTCACTTTTGTTTTCGGATATATGATGTTCGGCGGGGCCAACTCCATGGTATACACCAATACCATCCAGGCTATTGTGATGGTGTTGGTGGCCGTTATTCTCCTGGCATCCGGATATCCCTGGCTTAAAGACGGGCTGTTTGCCTTTTTCGACAAACTGGCTGCGGTAGATCCGGCCCTGATAAAGCCCACCAACCCGGCCAGTCCGCTGTTCCGCGATTTTTATGAAATTATTGTGGCCCAGATTATTGTGGGATTTGCTGTGGTGTGCCAGCCACATATCATCACCAAATCATTATTGCTAAAAAAAGAATCCGATGTAAACCGGTATCTGGTTTCAGCGGTGGTTATACAGGTTCTTTTTTACTTGGTGGTATTGACGGGTTTATATGCCCGCCTTACTTTCCCGTCGCTTTCGGTGGAAGGCAAGCCGCTCGGCATCGACGGCATCATACCCGCCTACGTAGTACAGGTATTTTCGCAGGGCTGGGTGGCAGTGGGGATCGGGCTGCTCGTAGTGTTGGGCCTCATCAGCGCGGGATTATCCACGATCGAAGGACTGATACAGAGCCTGAGTACCACCATTACCACCGAAATCATCAAGCCACTTTTTGGCAAGCATTTCCCGGATGAAAGCCGGTATATCCTGGTCAATAAACTGGTCATTGTGGGCATGGCCGTGATCTCCTTTCTGGTGGCCCGCTCGCAGTTATTGCATCCCAACCTGAGCGTGGCCATTTTTGCCCAGAATGGGGTATACTCCTACTTTTCGATCGCCTTTGTCCCGATCGTATTCGGCATCTTTTTTAAGAACACCTCCAGAAATACCGCTTTAGCCGGTTCCATCACGGCCCTGGTGGTATACTTCCTGATTTATTACCTGGCCCCCTGGCTAGTGAGTTCTGCCGGAATGAGTCTTGGATTTTTGGATGCCTATGTTTCGGGTAAAGTTCAGAATCCGGCCATTGCCGCTTCCACAGCCATATTGCTTTCCTTCCTGGTGAGCCTCGTGGTTTATCAGTTTACGGTAAAAAAAGCTTCTGCTTCAACCCTCGCAGCAACCCGCAAATCATGACAGCATACGAACTTATATATCAGAAAAAGCTGATCAGCATTGAAGATGCGATTCAGTTTATCAAAAGCGACACCGACATCATTGTGGCCCAGTGTGCCTCCGAACCCCAGGGCTGCATGTCGAAATTTCATCTGGCAAAAGACCGGGTGCAAGATGTCAAGGTGTTCTCGGTTCTCACTTTAAAGCCCTATGAATTTTATATGAATCCGGAAATGAAGGGCCATTTCGAGCTTTGCAGCTGGTTCCATGCACCCGGATCGCGACAGGCCCTGAATGCAAAAACCGGCACCGTTACTTTTGTTCCGAACATGCTTCACCGGGCGGCCACCGACCGACTGAAGGTACGCCGGCCGCACCTTTTTTTTGGCACCTGCACCCCACCCGATGATAAGGGATATGTTTCCCTCTCGCTGGGCATCACCTATGAAAAAGACATGATCGAGGCTGCCGAGATTGTGGTGCTGGAAGTCAATGACCAGTTACCCCGCACACAGGGTGACACGCACGTGCACATCAGCAAAGTGACCCATTTCGTGGAATTTTCCCAGACCCCACCTACCCTTCCCACTCCTCAGCCCGATGAGATCGCTTTGAGAATCGGCCAGCATATTTCCGACCTTATTGAAAACGGATCCACCATTCAGCTAGGCATCGGGGAGATCCCGAATGCCGCCGCGATGTCGCTGCATTCCAAAAAAGATCTCGGGGTACACACGGAAATGATGGTCGACAGCATGATGGAACTATATGAACTCGGGGTGATTACCAATGCAAAAAAGGCCATTCACCGGAATAAGTTCATCTGCACCTTCGCCATGGGCAGTGAAAAATTATACCGATGGATGGATAACAATCCCTCGATTGAATTTTTGCGGGGGAGTTATGTGAACGATCCCTGCGTGATGAAGCAAAACAGCCGGATGGTCTCCATCAACACCTGCATCATGATTGATTTCACCGGTCAGGTTTCCAGCGAGTCCATCGGCATCGAGCAGTACTCCGGCACGGGGGGGCAAACGGATACGGCCGTGGGTGCGATTGAAGGAACGGACGGCCTTGGAAAATCCATCATTGCCTGCCGATCCACCGCCCGCAAGGGAACCATTTCGACCATTGTACCGGTGCTGCCCGAAGGCAGTGCAGTGACCCTTCACCGGAGCCATACGGATTATGTGGTAACCGAATGGGGCAGTGTCCGTTTAACCGGCCGTACCGTGCGTGAACGCACCCGGGCCCTGATATCGGTAGCCCATCCGGATTTCCGTGAAGAGTTGACCGCCCGGGCGATTGAGATCGGATATTTATAAAATTAACCTGTACCAGATGATACCTGTAAAAATCCTGGGCACCGGGATCTATGTTCCGGGAGAAGCCATTTCCAATGCCGAATTAAAGAGTCTTACCGGACTCGAATTCAATTCGGAAAAGCTGGAAGCCAAGCTTGGCATTTTCCGCCGGCACATGGCACATCTCCGGGGCCTCGAAGAAACCACCGCTGATTTTGCCACAAACGCTGCCATCAACGCTTTGGAGGCTGCAGGCGTTTCACCGGCAGATGTGGGGTTGATCCTGGTGGGGACAGACACGCCCGAATACATCTCGCCGGCAACCGCCATCCTGGTACAGGGGAGGCTGCAGGCCGGCGAAAGCTGGTCATCAGCCTTTGATGTGGCCGCCTCATGTGCCAGCTTTGCCATTGCTTATGATACGGCGGTGCGAATTATGGCCACCGACCTGAAAATTCAATACGCATTGGTAGTCGGGGTTTACAACATGCCGGCTTACCTGCGGCCGGATGATGCCTTTGGCTATTCGATCTTTGCCGACGGTGCCGGCGCCGTGGTAATCGGGCGCGCAGCAGGTTCAGGTTCCGGATACATTGGCGGCCAACTGCTGACCGACGGCACACAGTATGATTATATCGGGGTGTATGCCGGGGGTACCCGGATGCCGGTAACGGCAGAAGTGCTTGAAAATAAGCAGCAGGGGCTGCTGAGTCTGCAGCCGCTTCCAGGCGACCGCAACGTGAAGCTCTGGCCCAAGGTGGTAAAAAAACTTCTAACGGATAATCATTTATCCATCAGCGATATAGATCAACTCATTTTTACGCAAATCAACCGCTCGGTCATTTTGGAGGTCATGGGAATTCTGGAGGCCCCGATTTCCAAAACCACCACGGTAATGGACCGTTATGGTTATACCGGATCGGCCTGCGTGCCAATGGCCTTCCACGATGCCGTATCCGGGGGCAGGATCAGTCGCGGGGACCGGGTCGTTTTCATGGCCTCGGGCGCCGGGTTGGCCGTCGGCAGTAACTTATTTGTATATTAACTTTTAGCTCATGACCACATCAACCGATCGATATTTTCATGCAGGCATAGCTGGAACGGGTATTTATATCCCGGAGTCGCGAATGACTGCGGAGCAGATTTCAGAAGCCACCGGAGGTAAATGGAGTACTGAAGCCATTATCAACAAATTGGGAATCGTTCGTAAATCCATTCCCGGTGCGGGTGACGGGACCCAGGAAATGGGAGCCCGTGCGGCCCTCGATTGTTTGCAGAACACCGGAACACCGGCCGCCGAAATCGATCTGATCCTCTCGATCGGCGAGGAATGGAAAGAGTATCCGCTGACCACCACCGGAATTTACATACAGGAACGGATTGGTGCGGTTAATGCCTGGGCCATCGATATTCAGCAGCGATGCTGCACCTCAGTTGCGGCATTGAAGATTGCCCGCGACCTGATGTTTGCCGATCCGGAGATCAAAACCGTTCTTATTGCCGGCGGGTACCGGAATGGCGATTTTATTGACTATGCCGACCCTTCGGTTTCTTTTATGTTCAACCTGGCCGCGGGTGCCGGAGCCCTCCTCCTGAAAAGGAACCTCGGGCGGAATGCACTGCTCGGCACGCATATCATCACCGACGGAACCCTTTCCCGCGATGCGGGCGTGGAAATCGGAGGCACGGAACAACCCATTACCTGCGAAAACCTTCCGAAAGCCTATAAATCCCTTCGCGTGTTCCATGAACAGCACATGAAAGACCGGCTGAATGAAGTATCGATGCCAAACTGGATGACCTGCATCGACCGGGCCTTTGCCAAGGCCGGGGTGCAGAAATCGGAACTGGACTACCTCGCAGCCCTGCATTTTAAACCATCAGCCTACTTCGGGCTGGTCGACCAACTGGGGCTGACGCGTGAACAAACCATCTATCTCGAAGATTATGGTCATCTCGGACAGATTGACCAGATCCTCTCGCTGCACCTGGCACAAAAGCAGGGTAAATTATCCGAAGGAAGTATCATCTCCATGATTGCGGCCGGAATCGGCTATGCCTGGGGTGCCAATGTGATCCGTTGGGGAAAATATCAGGTCGAGGACAATATGAGTTAATATAACTATCTGATTAATTGTTATTTTATATAATTTAACAAGCAAATTTAATGATAAGTCAACCCCACAATTTATCCAATTACTTCCGAACTCTGTAACCTTATAAATATCTTAACACATTAAATAATATACAATTAAAACAACCTTTAAGATGAAAAACAAAGCTATCGTATTCTTGTCCATTGCTCTGGCAGGCACACTTGGACTTACTTCATGCATCAAGGAAGAAAACCTTGCGCCCACCATTTCTTCGGCCGCCGTGTCGACTGACAACAAAACCATTGTGGTCACCTTTTCGGAAGCTGTTTATGCGAATGTCGATATGACCGGTGCCCTGACCGAAGCCAACCTGAAGGTCACTGCCCCGGAGGCACTGAAATTCACCTATACGATTAACCATGTAGCCGGCGCGGTTACCGCCACCGTTGACCTTGCCATTACTTCCATCATTCAGGGTACTGAAAAATTCACCATTGCCCCGACCTCGGCAACAGCCATATACGACAATGAAGGTTTGGCCATGTTAGCTACCTCAACTTTTGAATCCAATACGGCAGCAAAAGACCTGGGAATTATCGGAAAATGGCTATCAGAAGGTGCGAACGTAGCCCCTTTACTGGTTACCTACTTTAAAGTTTCCTCTGTGCAGGCTGAATTCAAACCCGATTTCACCTACACGGTTAACCAGTTCAACATTGGCAACACCACCACTACTCCCGACCTGGTATTTACCGGAACCTTTGAAATAGCCAAGAGTGTAAACGGAAACATCTGGACGATTACCTGCAACCAGGAAATGCCTTACGCCGCAACAGCTTCCGGTATTTTTGAGATTGCCACCAATCCGGAATTACTGTGGTATGAAGTTGTTCAGACCTCCGGAACCCAGAATGTTCCCCCGAGTCCAGCAGCCGGTTTCGGCAGCTCCAACGGAGGGACGCTGGGTGTGATGAATATTCAGAAATTTGTTCGCGTTCAATAGGTAATCTGCTTTGCTAAAGTAGAAAGTCGAAAAAACAACTAAGGCAAAGCCGAGGCTCATCATTGAACCGGCTTTGCCTTTTTTTAACTCCCTAATTCGTGTTCCATGAAAAAGCTTACCACTCTGCTATTGGTCCTGCTGCTAACCAATCTGAGCTTTCCCGGCGCCCGGGCACAGAACGACAAGACGGTGCCGGAGGCGAACAAATTCAATATTTTCTCGGGTGATATGCCTTACAATGCCAAGGCAAATAAGGAGTTTCAATTCCTGGCCTTTTTCATCAACCAGGGGGTGAATTCCAACATGTTCCCAAAAGCCAGCCTGTTCAACGGTCAGCTCGTGGGCCGGCTGTTCGGTCCGAATTCCTCCACCACTTCCGATTCCGCGACCTCCAATTATTTTGAGCAACGGATCATTCCGTTTTTTATCTATCAGCCTAAATTATTCAATGGTAAAGCCATATTGAGGACTTCGCTGGAAATCGACTGGACCTGGGGTGACCAGGCCTATGGGATGAGCGGCAACAAGGGAGGCGCCATCAACGCCGATGAAGTGAACATACAAACCCAGAACATTGAACTGGAGTTGATCCCGGCCAAAAATTTTGCGATCAACCTGGGGTTGCAGCGGTTATTCGACACCCCGTACAACCCGTACCGGACGATGTTTGACAAGATGACCACCACCGGATACCGTCTGGCTTACTGGGGCACGGATGCAGTGGGGATTTCGGCCCGCTACGACGGGGATATCCAGAAAATAAAAGCCGGATACTACCTGCTTTACGAAAACAATACGGAAGCCGACGATGATGTGTTCCTAACCGAACTGGTTTATCAGCGTAAGCTCAGCCTGAAATGGAATGTCGGAGCCTCGTTGTATTACGTCCGCGACCGCGGCAAAGGCCAGGGTGGCGTTTCGGTTTTCGGCGAAGGCCTGGCAAGTACGCTGGCTGCCTATAACGGCTCCTATGTATTTAACATGCAGAAAGACTACAAAGCGGATATCGCCTGGTTAGGGGCTACTTTCAGCCGGAATCCTGATTTTTTGCTGGATCCTTTCCAGTTAACCGGTTTCTTCAACTACAACCTGGGTAATGTCAGGTCGAGGGTAGGAAATACCTACGAAAAATCTTCAGGCATCGGCGGTTTTGCCACCAATGCCAGGGCGGCATACCGGTACGGAAGGACCATCAATGACTATGTTTCCGTAGATTTCATTTATGCTTCGGGTGATGCCAATGGGTTGCTCGACAAGCAATATTCGGGTGTGATCACCGGTAACACCTGGGGCATGCCGGCCAATATCTTTGTAGGAACAGGGGGATACCTCCTGTTCCCGCACGCCAATGTGGTGAACCGGTTTACCCCGGTGGTTTCCGACATCTCAAATATGGGATACGGCCTCATGGGCGGAACCATGAATGTGGCCTACGACGTGATTCCCCACCGGATGAACACCAAGGCCGGTATGGCTGCTGCCGTGAGTCCGGCCAAGCCCCAGGGCGGCGGACGGAACCTGGGTCTGGAGCTGAACGGCGCACTGGCCTATAATATCGGACCTTACATGAGTATCGAAATGCACGGTGCCTATATGTGGCTCGGGGATTTTTTCGACAGCCGCGATGATTCGCACGGGTCTTCGATCAATGGAAACTCTGCAACGCGCCCGGTCAATCCCTATACCGTGTTTATAGTCTATAAATGGCTCATGTTCTGATGATTCTAAATATTTATCCTGATAAAAACTGATATATGAAAACAAGAACATTCCTCCCATTTATATTTCTCCTGATGGCCGCCTGCACACCCTATAAAAACCTGCCCAAGCTCATCTCCATGAGCGATCTGAAATATGATTACACGGTAAAATATGCCGCGCTGAACGACGGCATTAAACTGGCCTATGTGGATGAGGGCAAGGGTCCTGAAACAATTATTATGATTCATGGACTGGGCAGTTACCTGCCGGCCTGGAAAAAGAACATCGGTGAACTGAGCAAAAATTACCGGGTCATTGCCATCGACCTGCCCGGATACGGCAAGTCGTCAAAAGAACCACACAGCGGTTTGATGACCTTTTACGCCGGCGTGATTGCCGACTTTATCCAGACCCTGAAACTGGGTCCGGTTACCGTGGCCGGTCACTCCATGGGCGGGCAGATTGCCATGGTACTCGCCCTGGCACAGCCGGAACTGGTTAAGCGGCTGATCTTGGTGGATCCTGCCGGGTTCGAAGCCTTTAATGCCGGTCAGAAAAACTGGTTTAAAGATGTGATGACGCCCAACC
>JBBQOG010000128.1:0-8417 GCA_038330665.1 Bacteroidales bacterium | reverse complement strand
AAACGGATGATGACCTCCGGATGGGACGCTGCAAGAATAGCCAGGTTTTCGAGTATCGGGCCTACCGGTTGTCCGGTGTAACGCAAATGGTTTTCCGGATCGATGATTTTCAGATCGAACAGAAATAGTCCGGTTAGGGGTATTGCCTCTCTGAGTATTTTGTGGGTGGTCCAGCCGCAGGTTTCCACAGCGGTATGAATGTTTAGCTCCCGGCATTTCTGCAGCATCCGGATCAGGAATTCCGGCTGGTTAAAAGGTTCCCCTCCCGAAAAGGTAACCCCGCCGCCGGAGTTACGATAAAAGGGTGCATCCCGGGCGATTTTATCCATCAGTTTCTCTTCGGAAATTTCCTTGCCGCTAAGGCTAACAGCCTCATAAGGGCATGCCTCCACACAATCTTTACTCACGCATACCTGGCAGATTCCAAAGTCGCGGCGGATCTTTCCGTCCTCCACCTCCAGTGTTTGCAGGGTACAGGCGGAAACGCAATTCAGGCACCCCTTGCACCGGAACGGGATATACCGCAGCTGGGGCCGGGGGTCGTGCGATTCGGGATTGCAGCACCAGGCGCAGCGCAGCGGGCACCCTTTCAGGAATACGAGGGTACGAATGCCGGGTCCGTCGTGTACGGCATAATGCTGAATGGCAAAGAGGGTTCCTTTCACCGATCAGATGGTATGTTCTGTTCTCCAGATCACCTGGTCCTGGAGGGCTTTACTCATTTCCACCCAGTAAGCTGAAAATCCTGCCACGCGGACCACGAGGTCGCGGTATTGATCCGGATGTTCCTGGGCATCTTTCAGCATCCGGGAATCGACCACATTAAACTGCACATGGAAGCCGGGGGTTTCGAAATAGGTTTTTATCAGGGCCAGGAGGTTGGTGGATCCGGTATTCCCTTTCAGTGCCGAAGGATGAAATTTCAGGTTCAGCAATCCTCCGCGAATCAGGGTGTGATCAACCTTCGAAGAGGAACGGATGACGGCTGTCGGTCCGCACACATCGGTTCCCGGGAAAGGCGATGTAACCCCGTCGGCCAGCGGTTCCCCGCTCATGCGGCCATCCGGGAAGGCGCGGCAAACCTTACCGAACGGTACCGGCGTGGAAATGGCCAGCATCGAAGGATCGTAAGGTTTGCCCAGGTAATTAGTCTGACCCTTAACCCAGGTGCAGTATTCCCCGAAAAGATCGAGGAAAATAGTATCTGCAAAATCGTCGTCGTTGCCCCAATGCGGAACTGCCAGCGCTTTTTTGCGGAGCATTTCCGAACCCTGCCAGTTTGCCTGAACGGCAGTGAACAGCTCGTCGACCGTACAAACTTTGTCATCGAAGCAGAGTTTTTTAATCACTGCCAGGGAATTGCTCACATTCACCAATCCTGAAGAGAGGGTGGTGACCGACTGGTTCAGCACCGCACCTCCGTCGTCCATGCACTTTCCGGATGCGACGCAATCATTGACGAAAACCGAACAGAACACCAGGGGTACGGTCTGGCGGTGTGCAATCATCACCAGGTTCCAGTATTGCTGCCAGTTCCGGATCGAGTCGTGCATAATATCCAGATAATAGTTCCTGATATCTTCATAGCTGTTGAGCCCACGGGCCGGAAACATGCGGATGCCCGTTTCCGGATCCATTCCCCTGTTGATTACCAGGTCGATCATTTTCCCGTGATTCACAAACCCGGCCTGCACGATTCCGTATGACATTCCTTGTAATGTAGGTTCGGTGCACCCCCCGATCGCACTGTTCCGGCGGATGACCTTCAGTGGTAAGGCACTGGTTTTCAGTTCGTGGGCAATGTAAGTCTTTTGGTTAAAGAAGGCCGGATAACCGACCCCGGTTTTCACGCATTCAGCCGCTTTCATCTGGAACGCAGTACTCAGGTGATCGTCCCACCAAACAGAAAGGGTTGGCTGCGTCATCTGCATATTGATCTGTGCCTGCAATATGGCCATTGATAATACATTGTCGGCCGGGTTTCCATTTTCATCCACGCCGCCCAGGATAAGGTTCTGATACAGGTTGCCGTGCCCCAATCCCTGCCAGCTCAAGCTGGCGATGTATTCGATCTGGGTCATTTTTACGAACAGCTCTTCGAACAGGGGGATGGTTTCTTCGAGGCTGACGGAATGATCCATGGCAAACCAGGGCATCAGAAGCTGGTCGAGGCGACCGGGTGAAAAGCCCTGGTGCGAGCCTTCGATATGGCCCAGATGATAGGTGAACACGAACGACTGGATGGCTTCACGGAAATTCCGTGCCGGCTCCATGGGCACCCGGCTGCAAACCGCGGCCATCTGCTGCAGCTCAGCCCTGCGTACCGGGTCGCTCTCCCGGGAGGCCATTTTCGCAGCTTCGGCTGCATAATTCCCGGCAAAAGCAATGGCACCTTTCATTGCAATGACTGATGCTTTCCAGAATTCCACACGCGAGTCATGCCCGGGTGATTTCGGATCGTCGGTGGTGATTTTAGCCTCCATATTACAAATGATGGCGATATATCCCTTCTGGAGGGCGGCCTCGTAATCCAGGATGAGCCGGCCTTCCGGGCAGGGCTCGTGCGGGGCGGTATACAAACCGATTTTCCATCCGTTTTCAATAAAGTCTGCCTGCGGGAACTGTTCTTTCCACAGTCGGTTCCCCTGCTCCATAAAACACGTATCCTCCCAGTATTCACAGATTTCCTGAAAAGTGTCAAAATCACCTTGACTGATCAGGAACTTTCCGGATATAAGCCGGAGGTCCTTTCCGTCGGCTTCCTCCAATGTTTTGGCAATACCGCCCCCAACCCCCTGGGTAGTGTGTTTCGACTGCTCATCCTGTTGCTCCCTGCGCATCTCGCGCAGAAAAGGTTCGGCGGCATAATTCGCGTACGGGATGGCCCCACGGATAAACCGGGTTTTATTGCCTGCCAGGATATCCTGCGGGTTGATCACCGGGGTCAGATGACTCAATGCCCAGGCATGATCGGTGGCCCGTTGAAGCAGAACATCCATTCCGCCTGTTTTCCGGTGCGAATCCGTCAGATGCCGGATATACTCAATATCCACCATCAGGGGTGCATCCAGGTATCTTGATTTCAGATAGGCCGACCGGTCGGATGACGGGGTGCCGGTGATTTCGCGGTGGGTGATGTGTGTGGTATTCATTGTTTTCGTGTTTCAGGTTTCGCGGTTAGGGAGGGGGTCCCCGCTGAAGGTTTCGCGGTTAGGGAGGGGGTCCCCGGCTGATAGTTTCGCGGTAAGGGAGGGGGTCCCCGCTGAAGGTTTCGCGGTTAGGGAGGGGGTCCCCGGCAGATAGTTTCGCGGTTAGGGACGGGGTCCCCGCTTTCGCGGGGATGACAACTCTCCGATGGTAACGTACTAGCCTACTGCCTACTGCCTACTGCCGACTTCCTACTGCCTACTGCCTACTGCCTTATAATTCCCATTTGTTTCATTAAAAAGGTTGCATTTAAATTTTTACTGACTCCGGGGTACAAAAGATAATCAAATTTGAGGAGATTCCCAACGGTTATTACCTCAAAACAGCCATTAAGCAGGCGGCCGGGATATTGTTCCGCCAGTTCGCCAAGTTCTACATCATGGGTGGCAACGAGTCCGGATGCCCCCAGGGCGGTGAGCTGGTGAATGAGTGCAGCGGATCCGGTATGTTTATCGCGTGAGTTGGTTCCCTTAAGCATTTCATCAATGATGACGAACAGTTTCTCCCCCTCTTCAAACCGTTTGATGATGCGGCTGAGCTTTTTGAGTTCGGCATAAAAGTAGGATTCATCGTCTCCCAGGCTGTCGTTTGTGCGCACACTGGTATGGATTGAAACCGGCACCAGGGCTAACCGTGAGGCACATACCGGTCCGCCCGTCATCGCCAGAATCATGTTTACCCCCACCATCCGGAGCAGAGTGGATTTCCCGGCCATATTGGCGCCTGTGATGAGATAGATGCGACCGCCCTCCTCAAAGGAAAGTGAGTTATCAACCCGTTTGGCCGGATCGATCAGTGGATGACCGCCGTTCTCCATTTCCATGCTGAACACTCCGTCGCGGATCTCCGGCCAGGTGAGGTCAGACCGGTTATACGCCAGGTTTGCGAGCGAATTCAGTGTTTCCATTTCCGCAATGGTGCGGATCCAGTCCCCGAAAGCCTCTCCGTATGAGTGTCTCCATTTTTCCAGGCGGATCATCACCAGGATATCCCACAGGAATAATGCGTTGAGTAAAAAACTAACGATCAGGTTTCCGCGCACCTCCAATCCCCATAGAATCCCGGTCAGTTTTTTCAGGATCTTGCTGGCCGGGATGTCACCGTGCTCCAGGCTGGATTTTAGCTTGATCAGTAACGGTGACTCAAACGATTCCTGTTCGATGAGATGTAGCAAGCCGCCATATTTTCGGAAAAGCTCGAGCAGGCGATCCAGTTTCTGCTGCTCGCGGTTGATGATCCGTGTGCGGCTGATTATAAGGGCGATCGGGATCAAAAAATAGAGATAGTAGGTAAGACTTGAAGAGGGTAAGGCGTTAAGACCGAGAAACGAGAAAACGGTGCTATTTAAGGAGGGTAATAGGCTTATAATTAAGATAATGAGTGAGATAATTGAATTTACCAGAATTGCAATCCGGTAGAAGCGGTTTTTGGAGAAACGATCGGGCGCATTGAGCCAGGATTTAATATGTGGCTCGGGCTGTTGTTTCCAATCTGATTCACGGGCTGTTGCAAGGAAATCCTGACGCCAGTTGAGCTTGTTCTCCAGCTCCCTGACTGCCTCCTGGCGGGAGCGAATGAGGGTGGAGTTGGTCCCCGGATAAAGGAGTCGATTCGCCAGCGTTTCCTTTCCCAGCGGCGTCGCCACGCGGTTTAACAGCCGGTACAGGCTGTGCTCGCCGAAAATATCCAGGTCAAAACTGTATTCATGCTGATAATCAATAAAATCTGTTCCTGGATCGAATGCAGAATAGTCCCCGCCAAGTGAACGGATCTCATCCTGATTGATCCGTATCAGCTCCTGGATATGCTGGATCTTTCGCCGGATGCCGACCGCCTTCCTGACCAGGTGTAGAAAGACGGCCACCAGCAGCAGCGGCAGAATCATCAGTAAGGTACTTTTATATTTTACCGACAGATAGACCCCAAAACCCATCAGGGCAAATACCACGAGCCGGCCCGCCACAATCCGGTTCGAGGCTCGTTCCAGGTCCTTTCTTTCCGATTCAAACTGAATGATTCGGGCCTGATATTCCCGTGCTGCACCGGTGTCGGATCCTAGATTCATTTGATAACCCCCTATTCAACCAGCAGTTTGTTAATTAATTTTCTGATTTTCTTCGAATTCCAGTCGAAGGCACCGGCCTTGCCGGCTGCAATCTGACCCTGTCGACCTATGATCGTGGTTGCCGGGATCGACCGGGAAGCCAGCTGGGTGCCCGAGACCCTTCCGAAATAGACAGGAAAGGTATATCCTTGTTGCTTAATAAATTCCATCACGACCACTGGTTCCTCGGAAGTTAATATCACAAATTTTACCTGGTTTCCATAGGCACGCCAGAGCTTTTCAATAGCGGGCATCTCGGCGCGGCACGGGGGACACCAGGTGGCCCATTGATTCAGGAAAATCACTTGTCCACGAAGGGATTCAAACGTGCTGGTGCGACCTTCCATATCCGTCAGGTTCCAGTTCCAGCCTTCCTGCGCAACAGGCGCCTGGCTGGCAGCCGGTACTTCCGGATTGGTGAACAGGGTTCTGACCTTCGCCACCTGGGAAAGTAAAATACTCCGGGTCGACGGAATAACCAGCATCAAAATAAGCACGACCGAGATAATATCCGTCGCCAGACTCCATGGTTTCCTGCCTTTGAAATACCTAATTACCTTTTCTTTGATCATAATCCCACGATGTTTTGCACAAATTTAACATTTTGGCACTCTTTTGGATAGGTTTAAGTCTTGGTAATAATCCAGGCACAGTTCCATGTATACAGATATTTTTATATATTGGCGCTCGTTTGAAACTATCAAGAAAACTATTAACTTAATAAGGAGGATTCTATGTCAACTAAATTATTACCGATGGTATTGGTCTGCGGACTGCTTTTAGCAATCGTTCCGGCCCGTGCCCAGAAAAACGAGTACATTGGCGCAGCCAAGTGCAAGATGTGTCACAACAAACCCCCGACGGGAGAACAGTACAACAAATGGGCTGCCACTCCGCATGCCAAAGCAATGGCATCACTCAAAGGCGACGACGCTAAAAATCCGAAGTGCCTGAAGTGCCATGCTACTGCTTTCGGCTTGAAACTGAGCGACACCCAAACCATTACCATGGCGGAAGGTGTATCCTGCGAATCCTGCCACGGTGCCGGTAGCGCTTACAAATCGCCGACCATCATGAAAGATAGGACCAAAGCTTTGGCAGCAGGTATGATCATTCCCGATGAGAAACTTTGCAAAACCTGCCACAATGCAGAAAGCCCCACTTTCAAAGGGTTTGATTACAAAGCATACTCCGCAAAAATTGCTCATCCGAACCCGGCCAAAGCGAAATAGTTTTTCCCTGTAAGGATGAATTTAAAAACCCCGCTGTTCTCAGGAACAGCGGGGTTTTTTGTGTTAACCAACTAAAATTCGGAAAAACATCGATCATTTATATCCGAACAGCATCGAATAGATGATGAAACAAACCAGGATCAATCCAAATGCTAAGAACAGGAAACCGAATCCCCTGATGATATTGTAATACCAGCTCTTCGATTCTTTCTTGACCATTACTTTCTTCAGGCGGCCGCTCTCCTTGAGTTCTTCATATTCGCGCGGACGATCGTTCTTAAAGTCTTCGAAAGGTACCAAACCGGTGAAGATTACCGTATCCATGGGGAAAGCATCCGGACGCAGGTGGGTGTTGAAGAAGTGGATAGTAAAGATAAATCCAACGGCAAGCAACGCCTCATCGCTGTGGATAATCTGTGCCACGTTGATCAGCCAGCCGGGCAGCAGTTTGGTAAAGGTTTCGGGGAACCAGAGGATCAATCCGGAGAATCCGATTACGGCAACCCCCCAGAATACAGCCATATAGTCAAATTTTTCCCAATACGTCCATCTGCCGTAATTCGGTTTAGGGCCGCGGCCGATGAACCATTTGATGGTCGCTCCAAAGTCCAGAATGTCCTGCTTGTTGAACATCAGGGAGTTTTTGCCGAAAATAAACCGGCCCAGCGGGATGCGTTTCTTGATCTTGGTGCGGATCAGCGAGAACAAGTGGAAGCTGAAATAGCAGAAGGTGATAAAGGCTCCGAAGCGGTGAATTTTTCCGGCTACCTGGGCTCCTCCGAGCAATTTGGCCAGCCAGGCTGCCCAGGCCATATTGGAGAATTTCAGGATCATTCCGGTTAAGGCCAGCATCAGGAAGCTAATGATCACAAACAGGTGGGTCACACGCTGGCTGCGGGTAAACCTTTTTACATAATACTTATCAGCCAGTGATTCCTGATGTTTCTTTCGCTCTCTGACTGTTTTAAATGAACGGGGGAACCAGAGGATCAGGTGAATTCCGAAGAACGAAAATACCCCGATCAACAGGCTGGTCATGGCCCAGAAAGTATAGTACAACACCCCGTATTTTTCTTTATTATGATGGGTGGCGTGCGTGAGGTAACCGGTAAACCGTTTGTTGGCATCGGGATGGCACTTCTGACAGGTGGCCACGATATTCATGCTTCCGACGGAGGAATTGGGGTTATTCACATTGAGTATGGTATGTGAACCATGGCAATCCGAACACTTGGCCGCCTTGGTGTATCCGAGGGTATGGGCCTTTCCGTGGTAGGTGAGCATGTACGTTTTGGCGGTTTCCTCATGACAGGTGCCACACTGCTGGGTTACCTGATCCATGAATTGATCGCCACCGGTGGAACCGATCACGTGCGAGGTGTGACAGTCGACACAGGTCGGATATTTGTTCTTGCCGGCATCCTTGGTGATGGCGTGGTCGCTTTTGATATACTCATCGTAGATCCCCTTATGACAGGTGGCGCAGGTAGCCGGTATGTTCTTCACGTAAGTGGTGGACAACGGATCGGTTTCCTTGAGGATATGGTGTGTGGAATGGCAATCCGTACACACCGCACTCACTGTTAATCCCTTTTCAATCAACCCCTTACCGTGCACACTCGAAGAATAATCAACCAGCGTATTGACCTGATGCAGGTCTGTGCCCTGGTTGGCCTTTCCGTTCTTACGATGGCACTGCCCGCACAATGTCGGAATATTGGCACGGTAAGATGGAGAGGTATCGTCGTACCTGGATTTTGTTTTGTGGGAACCATGGCAGGTAGTGCAATAGGGAGCATTCTGATCTTTCCGGTCGTAGGCTTGCCCGTGGCCGCTTTCGGCATACTGGGTAGAAACCTCGGCATGGCAGGTGG
>JBBQOG010000127.1:0-8420 GCA_038330665.1 Bacteroidales bacterium | reverse complement strand
ATGTCGATCCTCGAGATATCTGCCGCACAGCGGGTTACCAATCGTTTTATCTTAAATGGTTCCGATTCTTGAAAGAGTAATCCGGGTTCGAGGGTAACATAGGTAAGAAGTCCCTTTTCCTCTTCACCATAGCTATTGAATCCCTGGTGTGAGGAGTTCAGCTCCCCAAGCATATCGGCCATCAATACCCGTAAATCATTGCGGTTATTGAGGTAGGGCAAAAACTGCTGATAATAGGCCTTCATTGCTGGCCAGTCCGCCCCATGCAGGTTATCACTATAATAATCCTCCTCCATATTTGCCCAGGTCTCCTCGAACATCTGTTTAAATTCGGCTTCGAGATTACGGGTAAAATCAGCGGTAATGGTGATCTTCTCCGCCTTGTTGCCATCCACGTTCAGCTTGTACAAGGTACCTCCCGACAGCAGGTAATATTTATCGCCGGCCCTTACGATATTGCCCGGTGTGGCGCCCTCAATCTTCTCTGTTTTAGGCGCATCCCATGGGGAAATCACCGTTTTCCAAAGTGCAGGGGCACCCATGGCATGATCCGAATTATAGAGTACGGTTGTTTTATCGTCCTTCTGAATCAGGTAAGGGGAACCCTGTGAACCAAAAGATGGACTTATGATTTCGAAGCGTTCCCATATCCGGCCTGTATTGATAATAATGGGCGCGATGGAATCCTTCTTGGTTGATGAGGTATCTTTTTTAGTTGAGGAGGTATCCTTTTTAGCTACCGGTTCACTCTTCCACAACTTATCGAATTCATCTGTGCGAAAAGGTGCGTCTATGCGGTCCAAAGCAAACCGATAAATATGAGCCGGTCCGCCACCGGTGGGATACGTAGGGTTGGTGCGGTTGGTCGAAAAGTATATATACTTACCGTCGGCACTCCAAACCGGGTTCGATTCAGCCACACCGGTTCCGGTAAGGTTGGTAATCTTGCCACTCTTCAGGTGACAAACAAAAATATCGTCCTCGAAATTTCTTTTGGCCGTATAAACCACATACTCGCCATCGGGTGAAAACCCCGGTTCGCCATTCTGAAAGCCCCAAAATTCATCTTTCAGGAGCAGCTTGCTTTCCATAGTCTTGAGGTCCATCAAACGGAGTTCATCCCGACCGCTGATATAAACGGCTTTCTTCATATCCTTGCTAAGCACCAGATCGCGGTTGTTTGACTTGTCGAAGGTGATCTGTTTAGGTTTGCCGGTTCCATCGGCCGGTAGGGTAAACCAATTCAGATAACCGGCCGACGTTTGGTTATACAACAGCGTTTTATTGTCGCTCAACCATTTAACGCTCATGACGCGCTGAAATTCCTGGCTTTGAAGCCTAGTATTCAGCGCTTTCACATATTTACCTTCGATATCACTGACAAAAAGTTCACCGCGCGACAGGAAAGCAATTTTCTTATTATCAGGAGATACGTCGAAATCACTGATTTTTCCGGCAATGGGAAAATTCTGCTCCTTTGGAAGGAGACTGTTCCGATTGATCCGGATGTCGAGTTTAGCCGTTTTTTCATTGGCCGGATCGAAGAGAAAAAGTTGATAATCCTTTTCAAACACCACTTTTGATCCGTCAGCCGCAACGATGGGCCGTTTCATGGATGTTTTAAAATTGGTAAGATTCCGGGTCTGACCGTTTTCGAGTTTGCAGAGATTGTATTCTCCGTTTTTTTCATCCGAAACAAAATAAACCGTGCCCTGGCGGTCGATGGTTGCCCACATATCCTTACCGATCCATGTGGTATATTTTTTATAATCAGTGGTTTTAGGATTATACGATTGAACATCCGGATTATAATCGCCCTTATAATGTTTGCGACTGGCCTGGTTCTGGCTTTCCCAGGTATCGTTAAAAAACAGTTCGCCGGTAACCGGATTTTCCGCCAGGTTATGAATGGTATTAAAATAATGGTCGAACAGTCGTAACGGATTGCCCCCGGTGACCGGAATTTTATAGACGGTTCCGCTGTTCATCCGGGTCGAGGTGAAGTAGATCGATTTTGAATCCCAGCTCCAGTTTTCCACATCATCGTTGGCAGCATGGAAGGTAAGCTGCCGGATTTCTCCGCCCTCAGCCGGCATCACAAACACATCCGCATTCCCGAACTGCCGGCCGGTAAAGGCTATCCACCGGCCATCCGGTGAAAATCTTGCGTTGGTTTCGTAGCCCTGCATGGCGGTCAGTCGCAACGCCTGCCCATCACTTATCCCCGCTTTCCAGAGGTCACCCTCGAAGCTGAACACAACGGTTTTCCCATCCGGGGAAAGCGCGGGACTGGAGAGGAAATAGGGTTCTGCACTGATCGAAATTGGAGCCAGTAACAGCACGAACAGAAGAATGCCGAAAATTGATTTCATAATCAACGTATTAAAAAATGGATGCTGAAATTACCTGTTTAAATCACGATTTCCTGAAATGCGGTGATTCTCTCAGGGTCATTCCCAATATCATGGTTATGACCGTGAGGGCCACAAAAGTGGTCATGAAGGTACCGATATAGAGATTTTGCCGGATGCTCATACCGGCCACAAACAACATACCGGTGATCTGTCCGATCAGCAATAGTAATCCCTGTGAAGTGGATTCGGGTGCCGGGTAGCTGACTTCGGCGGCATATTGAAACCCGACGGGACCCGCGCTCATCACGAAAAATCCGAGAATAAAGGAGCCGGCCAGCGTTATTCCGTAAATCGTGCCCGGATCGGTAGCCAGGTGGTCAGCCAGGGAAAGTCCGACAATTCCCGGGACCATTCCAACCATACAGATTACCAAAAAGAATTTTCTTTTTTTATATACATCTGATAACCAAGGTATTATTATTGCACCGATAATACCCCCGATCAGCATAACGCCGCCTATCAGGCCTTCAGAATCTTTCACGCCCATATGTTCGGCAATGGCATCGGTCATACTGCTGACGGCATTGAAAATACCCAGGCCGATCAAAAAAATGATCAGGACCAGACGCATATCGCGCAGTCCCAAAATATGTTTCAGGCCCTTGCTGAAACTCATGCGGATCAGCAGCTCATCTCCCGGCGGCTCCGGTGGGGTTTCTCGGATCAGGAGGAGCGACAGGATCCCGGCGGCCGCGGTAATCAAACCGTAAATCATCAACATATGACCGAAACCGCTGCCGTAATCGGGCTTATCGGGATTGCTGCCGATCATCATCGGGGTCACCAGCATGGCAATGATGATCCCGAGGTATTGGGCCAATGCGCCCATTCCTGCAGCCATTCCGCGTTCTCTCAATGGAAACCATCGCACCGTGATTGCTGTTACGGCATTGAGGATAAAAGGCTGTGCGATGGCGAGTCCGACCTGGGCAATCAAAACCCAAAGAAAACTTTCCGCCATAAAACCCTTGAGCAGTCCGCAGATAATGGCGATGGAAGCTCCTACTGCGAGACCGACACGGATTCCGTAGGTATCGATAATATAGGAGGCCGGAATACTCACGACGATATACACCAGCATATACAGCAAGGCAAGGAAATCGATATTGAAAATACTATCGGGGTTGAACTGCCCTTGATAAAAAACCTGGGCAGGCCTTGCCACTGCGGCATGCGCAAGCCATTGAATCTGGATCACAATGGACAGGAACATGAATACTGCCAGAATCACCCAACGGTAACTGTAAACCGGATAATCTTTTTGTTCTTTCATCTTTTACTCCGTTTTCATAACAATTTTGATGGCAAAAGCTTCGGTGGCCCATTTCCCGTTAGGATCGAAGGGGGGCATTTCGATGATGAGGTCGGAGCCGCGGGTGCGGAATTTCAGTGGTTGGCCGGTTTGTAAAAAAGTGACGAGTGACGAGTGACGAGTGACTTCGATGCCTTTGATAAGGAGTTCGTTGCCGGGCCATTTGGGCAGGATGGCATAAATCGCCGAACCTTTGGAGGTAAAGAATATCTCCTTACAAGCCTGCCCCGGATCGGGCTCGATGGTTTCTTTCAGGATATTATACGGCACCATATATTCGCCACGTTTAATTTCGGGCCGGGTTCCGGCAGACCATTGTACCGGGGTTTTACACATGCGGGTTCCATAAATGGCTTCCCCGTTTACCTTCAGCCAGTTGCCGATCTGAATCAACCGTTCCTGCATGACCACGGGAATCTGTCCGTCGGCTGCAGGTCCGATATCGAGACAAAGGTTTCCGCCACGCGAGACAATATCCACCAGCATCAGGATCAACTCCTTTGAGCTGTGGTAGTCTTCAAGATTTTCGGCACGGTTGTATCCGTATGAGAAACCCATCCCCCGGCTTTCCTCCCAGGGGTGTGCATCGTTATCCATCCCGGAACCATATTCAGTGGTAAAAAATCCACCATGCTTATGCCGGGCATCGCTTCCCCACCGGTCGTTGATAACCACCTCCTTATTTTTACTTTCATTAAACAGCCAGGCCAGCAATTCAGGTGAGCGCCAGGCTTCGGAGGTTTGCTCCCATTCGCCATCGGCCCAGATGATATCCGGTTCGTAGCGGGTGACCAGATCCTTAAACTGCGGATAAAAATGATTGGACACAAAATCATGAAAATCATTCAGGTACCAGGGGTGAAACCATTCATAAAGTGAGTAATACAATCCCATTTTCAGTCCCGATTTTTTGACTGCCGCAGACAGGTCGCCCACCAGGTCGCGATGTGGGCCCACCTTTACGGGATTATAATTTTCGCCCCAAATTTGTTCGGCCTCCTTACTGGGCCACAGGGTATATCCGGAGTGATGCTTGGTGGTTAAAACGATATACTTCGCCCCGGCGCGCTGAAACAGGGCGGCCCATTCGTCCGGATTCCACAGCTCTGCCTTGAATAAAGGGGCAAAATCCTTGAACTGAAAATCCTTGCCATAGGTTTTCTCATGAAAATTGTACACCGCACCATCGAACGACTTTTGTTTCAGCCAGTACATATACCACTCTGAGTATTGACCTTTAGGGCTCCAGGCGGGCACGGAATAGAGGCCCCAGCATACAAAGATCCCGAACTTCGCATCTGAAAACCACTGGGGAGTGGGTCGGCTGTCGATGGACTCCCATTTTGGAAGATATTGGGTTTGCGCAAAGATACCCAGTGAATAAAGGGAGCAAAGCAATCCCGCAAACGTGCCACGAAGCAGAACGGAATAGAATCGATTCATCGGCATGAAGTTTTAGGTGCGGGAAAGATATTGAAAAGTTGGAATTAATTTTATGCCGCTTTTCTTCGAAGGCCGGTACAGGGCTCCGAGAGAGTATTGGTACCTGGGGAGGCGGTCTCGGCTTGCCCCGGGATGACACTTCTCCGAGGGTTCCCGCCTTCGCGGGAATGACACTTCTCCGATGGAAAGTATTACTTTCGGATCGATAAAACCAGTACCATGTTAAAGTCTTTGAGTCTTATTGTCTTTTTCTTTTCTTCAAGTCTTCTCGCTCAGGTCCCCGCTGCTTACCGCTTTATCGGTCCGGGCGTGAATAGCGGCCGAACATCGGATATCGAGGTGGATTCCAATAATCCTGCAAATGTATATGTGGCCGCGGCTACCGGTGGAATTTTCAAGTCGGGGGATTGGGGCAAGACCTGGATGCCTGTTTTTGACCAGGCCGGAATGTCGATGGCGATTGGTGACATGGCAGTTTGTCCGTCGAACCCGGATCTGATCTGGGTGGGAACGGGTGAGGCCTCGGGCGAGCAGGCAGCCGCTTCCATAGGTGACGGAGTCTATAAATCGAGCGATGGCGGGAAGACCTGGCAATGCATGGGACTGCGGCAATCCAGGCATATCTCCAAAATTCAGATCAATCCGTTAAACCCTGAAGTGGTATATGTAGCCGCGACGGGAGCAAGGTGGGGGAATAATGAGGAACGCGGAATCTTCAGAACGGAAGATGGGGGAAAATCCTGGAAGAAAGTTCTCTATATCAATGATTATACCGGCATGTCGGACCTGGTGGTTCACCCCGATGGCAAAACGTTGCTGGCATCTGCCTGGCAGCAGTACCGCAATGCCTGGGCCCATGTTCAGCGGGGGCCGTCGAGTGCGATGTATAGATCCACAGATGGCGGCGATTCCTGGGAAAAAGTTACACAGGGGTTTTCCACCGATACACTTGGTAGGATTGCTCTCGCCATAGCCCCTTCGGATCCCGACCGGATTTATGCCTGTGTAGAGTCCGGGAAGGGTGGATTCTACAGCTCTTCAAATAAGGGGAAAAGCTGGAAACTGATGAATAAAAAGCCCTCCACTTCCTATTGGTATGGAAGAATTTATGTGAATCCAACGGATGAAAAGAATGTATTCGTGATGGGCACGATGGTGCAAGAATCGAGGGATGGCGGAAAAACATTCATGCTGATGAGCACCCGCAATGTGCATGTCGACCACCATAATTTATGGATCGATCCGAATAATCCGTTGAACAGGTTGCTGGGAAATGACGGGGGACTTTATCAGACTGCAGATGGTGGAAAAAAGTGGTCGTTTTATAACAATCTGTATATCGGTCAGTACTATGCCATAACCGTTGACCAGGGAATTCCCTACCGGATCTTTGGCGGCAAGCAGGATAACGGCGTCTGGGGCGGACCTGCATACGCTGCTGACGGCGGCATTACGCCGGACAGCCTGATATCCAATATATCCTGGGGTGATGGATTCTGGGCCGCACTGGATCCCGTAGATTCTACCATTGCCTATGGAGAATCGCAATATGGCGGAATCAGCCGCTATGAATTCCGAACCGATAAAAGCTTCGGTGTCCAGCCCCGGAATACGGACCGAAAGAATCCATACCGGTTCAACTGGAATGCGCCCTATTTTATCTCCACCCATCCTCCCCACGCACTCTATCTGGGTGGAAATAAACTATTCAGGTCAGATGACCGGGGAGAGAACTGGACGATAGTGAGTTCCGATCTGTCGCGCAATGAAGATTTGAAGAATCGATTGATCATGGGCATGAAACCGGTGCTTAAACCCTATGCGTCAATCACCGCCCTGGCCGAATCCCCGCTCAAACCGGGCGTGTTCTATGCGGGCACCGACGACGGAAACCTGCAGATGACTCCGGATGACGGGAAAACCTGGATAAACCTCTCCGACCGGTTGCCCATGCCTTCCGACCGGTTCTTTACCCGGCTGGTTTGCTCGATCGAGAATCCAGCGACCGTTTATGTTGCTTGTGCCAGGTATTATGAGGCTGACGATCTGAAACCCTATCTTTT
Source organism: Bacteroidales bacterium (assembly GCA_038330665.1). Lineage (GTDB taxonomy): Bacteria > Bacteroidota > Bacteroidia > Bacteroidales > UBA12481 > UBA12481. The sequence goes on along the minus strand of JBBQOG010000127.1, from coordinate 1,188 downwards.
CCGGAGTACTGATTTCGGGCAAACCTGGGAATCCCTGACCGCTACCATGCCTTCAGAAGCGGTGGTCCGGGGGTTTGCCGAACATCCCCTCCACCCCGAATGGCTATACTGCGGCGTGCATAATGGCCTTTTAATCAGCAAAGATGCCGGAAAAACCTGGTCGCGGGCACCCGGACTGATTCCGGTTGCCATTGATGATATCAAAGTGCAAATGCCATCCGGTGATTTGGTGCTAGGCAGTTATGGACGATCAATCATTATCGGAACATTGTAGAGACGCATAATTATGCGTCTCCACACCCATACAACCGGGAAACAATTGTTTATGTTTAATTGTTCAACACGAAAACAGAACCTATGAAATTCATCGGAGCCCATGTCAGTACTGAAGGTGGTGTGGAAAATGCACCTGTTAATGCGCATAAAATTGGAGCGACAGCTTTTGCATTGTTTCTGAAAAATCAGCGGCAGTGGGTGGCTAAGCCGCTGTCTGATAAAAGCATAGACACCTTTAAGGCCAATTGCGAAAAATATGGGTATGCACCCGGTCAGATTTTACCTCACGACGGGTACCTGATTAATGTCGGGAGCCCCGATCCGGAGATGCTCGAAAAATCACGTGCGGCCTTTCTCGATGAGATGCAGCGGGCAGAGCAGCTGGGGTTAAACCGGCTGAACTTCCATCCGGGTAGTCACCTGCAAAAAGTATCAGAAGAGGAATGTTTGAAAACGATTGCCGATTCGGTGAATATCACACTGGGGAAAACCAGTGGGGTAACCGCGGTTTTGGAAATCACCGCCGGTCAGGGCAGTAACGTCGGGTATTCGTTTGAGCACCTCCGTTTTATCATCGACCGGATCGAAGACCAGTCGCGGATCGGGGTTTGCATCGATACGGCTCATGCCTATTCAGCCGGTTATGAATTGAAAACCGCAGCAGGGTTTGATGAAGTGTTCCGGAAATTTGACGAGATCATTGGATTCAAATACCTTAAAGGCATGCATATCAATGACTCCAAAAAAGAGTTCCTGTCGCGCGTCGACCGCCATGAAAGCCTGGGAAAAGGTACGCTCGATTGGGACCTGTTTACACGGATCATGAAAGATCCGCGGTTTGATGCTATGCCACTTATTCTGGAAACACCAGATGAGGATATCTGGGCGGAGGAAATTGCAAAACTTAAAAGC
>JBBQOG010000126.1:0-8431 GCA_038330665.1 Bacteroidales bacterium | reverse complement strand
AGGGTCGCGTGGCATTTGGCACCGGCTCTCAAGAATTCAGGGCATCATGTGGTACAGGTGATCAGCAAATCAGCTCTTTCCGCTCAAAAGCTTGGCGATCGCGTTGGCTGCGACCATACCGATAGAATCACCCGGCTTGATAAGGAAATCGATATACTTTTCCTAACTGTTGCCGATCATGCTTTGGTGGAACTGCTCAATGATATCAGTGATTACCGTGGGTTAGTGATACATACCAGCGGTACTTTTTCGGCGTTGCGTTTTGCCTGTCAGAAGTATAAATATGGCGGTCTGTATCCCTTGCAGACCTTCTCAATCGGACGACCGGTTGATTTGTCGGATGTTCCGGTTTTTGTGGAAGGTTGTGAGCCTGCCGTGACAGAAATCCTGGTAAAGCTGGCATCCGGTTTTTCCAATGAAGTGCATGTCGTTGGTTTTGAGGAGCGCCGGTGGATGCACCTGGCAGCGGTGTGGGCGAATAATTTCACCAATCATATGCTTGTCAATGCTTTTTCGATCATGGATGAACATTCGGCATCAGTGAAATGGCTCGAACCGCTGATTCGTGAAACTTTCATTAAGGCGATCGAACTTGGGCCGCAGAAAGCGCAAACCGGACCTGCTGTACGGCATGACGCATTCACGCTGAAAAAACACGTCGATCTGCTATCTTACTCCCAAGAATTACAGGTGCTTTACAAGCGGATTACCGATTCCATACAAACTATTTCCACACCTCCCAAAAGATAAAAGGGTATGGGTTTTTTCAAGGAAGATTTAAGACATATCAAGGCATTTGTCTTTGACGTCGATGGAGTGATCTCGGCCAATCAGGTGATGCTTCACGCCAGTGGCGACATGATGCGGTCAGTCAATACACGCGATGGATTTGCCATAAAAACAGCACTGGAAGCAGGTTTCAGGGTGGCTGTCATTACCGGCGGCCGGTCGGAGTCGATACGGGGCCGGTTCAAGGAACTGGGCACAGATGATGTGTATTTAGGTTCTTTGGATAAAATTGCGGATCTTAAGTCTTTTGTTTCCCGGTACCACCTAAACCTCCAGGAGGTTTTGTATATGGGCGATGATATACCTGATCTTGGAGCCATGCGGTTGGTGGGGATGCCCACCTGTCCGAATGATGCCACCAACGAAGTACAGTCGGTATCCCGGTATATCTCTAATCTTCCCGGTGGGCAGGGATGTGTGAGGGACGTGATTGAACAGGTATTGAGAACCCAGGGATTCTGGAATTATCAGTAAGGTTAATATATGAGTAAAACGGGTGCATTAAGGATTTTCAGGTTGCCAAATCTTTTCATGGTGGCGGCCACCATGTACCTGATGCGCCTGGCGGTGATCCGGCCTCTTCTGGGGATATACGGCATTGAACCGCAGATTTCAGGGATCGCTTTCCTTGGATTGGTCCTGTCCACCGTTTTAATCACTGCAGCCGGGTATGTGATCAATGATTACCATGATATCCGTGCCGACCGGATTAACAAACCTGAAAGGATTGTGGTGGGATTTCATCTCACCCGCCGGATGGCACTTTTTCTTCACTGGTTATTGAATATGATAGGCGTTTCAGCTGGAATCATCTATTCGATTCTTTACCACGTACCCTGGATGATCTTCATATTTACCGTTGCACCTTTATTGCTCTGGTATTATTCGGTCCGGTTAAAGCATATTCTTTTGGCCGGGAATCTTGTGGTTTCGCTGTTAACCGCCACCGTTCCGCTGTTGGTCATCCTGTTTGAATATCCTCTTTTGGCCCGGAATTTCCGCTCGAATGCAGAATTTTTCCCCCAGGCACTGTGGACGATATTTGTGTGGGTGGGGGTTTTCGCCTTTTTTGCCTTTATGATCAACCTGATCAGGGAAATCATCAAGGATGCCCAGGATGTGGAGGGGGATCGTGAAATGGGAAGTCATACACTGCCCATTCAATACGGACTGAAAACGACAAAGGGAGTGGTTGTTGGTCTGACAATCAGTACGCTGGCGGTTCTGGCCTATTTTTTCCTGTTCTACCTGAACGATACGGTCAGCCTGATCTATTTTGGTGTCGCACTCGTTTTGCCTTTTTTATACCTGATTGTCAGAACTTTGAAATCAAAAACTGTCGCAGATTTTCAGTTCATCAGCACGTTGGTTAAGATCATTATGCTCATGGGACTCCTTTATGCTCCCCTGGTTCATCTGGTTCTCCGTAACTATTTAACCCGATGAAACCATTCAGAGAACATCTCGGGAACTACCGCATACTTCTGGCTTCCCGGTCGCCAAGAAGGCATTCTCTCCTTTCGGAAGCGGGAATTCCGTTTGAAGTATGGCTTAAACCAGAGGTCCCCGAGGAATATCCTGAAGGACTCAGCCCCACGGAGGTTGCAGTTTATCTGGCCAGGTTGAAGTCCATGGATTACCGGAACGAACTGGCCGAAGGAGATATTCTGATCACTGCGGACACGATTGTCGTGCTGGGATCGCGTATACTCGGCAAACCTGCCGGCAGGGAGGATGCCATGACCATGCTTCACGACTTATCGGGACGGTCCCACGAGGTTATTTCGGGGGTTTGTTTAACATCAACTGAAAAGGAATCGGTATTTACCTCGAGCACGCTGGTTTGGTTTGATCATCTCGATGATCAGGAAATCGAGGAGTATATTAATGAGTATGAGCCATATGACAAGGCGGGGTCCTATGGAATCCAGGAGTGGATAGGATATATGGGAATCCATCGTATTGAAGGATCCTATTTCAATGTGATGGGTTTGCCGATTCAGAAATTATACCGGGAACTGGAACTATTTACGGGCTTTAAACCAATACCAACCAAATAGAATTGCCATGAAAAAGCTATCATTATTACTGGTCGTTTTCATTATTGCAGGATCCATGCTCAGGGCTGAAGAGGGGATGTGGATTCCGGTGCTGCTCAAAAAATACAAAATTGAGGATATGCAGAAAGCAGGGTTCAAGCTGACCGCCGAGGATGTATATTCGGTGAACCAGGTTTGCCTTAAAGATGCGATCGTTATTTTCGGCGGAGGTTGTACCGCTGAGCTGATTTCCGGTGAGGGATTGCTGATCACCAACCATCATTGTGGATATGGCAACATTCAGAAGCACAGCACAGTTGAGCATGATTATCTGACCGATGGCTTCTGGGCGATGAGTCGTGGAGAGGAATTGCCCAATCCGGGTTTGACGGTTTCCTTCCTGCTGCGAATAGAAGATGTGACCGCGGAGGCCCTGGCCGGAGTGACTCCGGGTATGTCAGGAGCAGAGCGTGAAAAGATCATACAGGGAAATTCCAGGAAGATACAGTCGGAAGCTGCCAAGGGGACGGACTATAGCGCCCGGGTATCCCCTTTTTTTAACGGTAATCAGTATTTCCTTTCCGTTTATGAGGCGTATCGGGATATTCGCCTGGTAGGAGCTCCACCAAGTGCTATCGGTAAGTTCGGAGGCGAAACCGATAACTGGATCTGGCCGCGCCACACCGGTGATTTTTCGCTGTTCAGGATCTATGCAGGTGCCGATAACCGCCCGGCTTCCTATTCGCCCGATAATGTTCCGTACAAGCCGAAGAAATTTTTTCCGATCAGCCTGAAAGGCGTGGAAAAGGGTGATTTTACTATGGTGTTCGGATATCCGGGCCGAACCACTGAGTATCTCCCGTCGTTTGTGATTGAGAACCAGGTTGATTATACGATTCCTGCTTCCGTGGATCTGCGGACCAAGCGCCTTGACGTCATCATGACTTCCATGGAAACCAGTCCGAAAATCAGGATCCAATATTCCGCTAAGAAATCAGGGATCGCCAATTCCTGGAAGAAAAATCAAGGGATCCTGTTAGGCTTGAAAAAAATCAATGCGGTCAACCGTAAAATTGAATTTGAAAAGAATTTTCAGGAATGGGTGAATGCTGATTCCGGCCGTCGGCCCCAATACGGGAACCTTCTGGCGCAATACCGGGATATTATCACGAAGCAGACTCCTTTCGACTTTGCCAATACTTATATGAGGGAAGCGGGGGAAGCTGCCGAGATCATTGGTTTTGCAGGAAGATTTGCAAATCTCGTTGACCTGGCTGACAGCGGTAACCTGGATGCATTCAATAAGGAGGCGGAACGCCTGAAAGCTGCCATTGCTTCGTACTATACAGATTATGATGCTCCAACAGATCAGAAACTATTGGCAGTGATGATGGATGCGTATGCAAAAGGAATAACTCCGGATTTCCAACCAGAAGAACTCAAGCGGGTGACCTCCGAATTTAAAGGCGATTTCGGGAAATATGCACAATCGGTTTTTGATAAATCTATTCTTGACAATGAGGATCAGGTGGTGAAATTTCTTGCTGCCCTAAACACCAAAGACCTCAAAAAAATGGCTAAAGATCCGGCCATTGCCATGTACAGGAGCATACGGAAACTGCAGAAAGACCTGATTAATCCAGGCCTGGAACAGGGACAGGGCGAATTGCCGGATTTGCAGCGACTTTACATGAAAGCTCAGATGGAAATGCAACCCGATAAGCTGTTTTATCCGGATGCGAATTCCACTCTGCGGGTGACCTATGGAAAAATCAATGATTTTGAGCCGGCTGACGGAATCCAGTATAACTATTATACCACCCTTGATGGCATTATGCAGAAAGACAATCCGGAAATATATGATTACCGGGTTCCGGCTAAGCTCAAGGCCTTGTATCAGTCGAAGGATTATGGCCAGTATGAATATAACCATACCGTTCCGGTTTGCTTTATTGCCTCCAACCATACCTCAGGCGGGAATTCGGGGAGTCCGGTGATTAATGCGGACGGACAGTTGATTGGAATCAATTTCGACCGGAACTGGGAAGGAACCATGAGCGATATTATGTATGATCCTGATTTATGCAGGAATATCAGTCTGGACATTCGGTTCGCCCTTTTTATCATCGATAAGTTTGCAGGAGCCTCACACCTGTTGAATGAAATGCTGATTGTACGGTAGGCACAGGTAATCTGATTTTTGTCATTCGCTTTACTAATAAACGTCATGTTTGCGTTTTGTGCTTTGTTATATTTTTAACAGATGTTTCAGGCGCAAACTTGTTGTGTAAAAATATAACCCTTTAAAGAATATTGAGGAGAGCAAAAATGACTGATGTTCAACAGATTATTAGCGAGGTAACCGAGGTTTACGGCAAGGAACGAAAGGCGTTGATGCCGATACTCCAGGCTGTGGTGAAGACCAAGAATTTCCTGGATGATCAGGATATGATTTCAATTGCAAAAGCATTGGACTTATCAGCTGCCGAAGTTTTTGGTACCGCCAGCTTCTACACTTTTCTGGATACGACTCCCAAAGGCGAAAATGTGATCCGGATTTGTAAAACAATTTCCTGTCATATGGCTGGCAAAGATGAGATAATCAAGGCAGTTGAGGATACTTTGAAAGTAAAGGTTGGAGAAACCACTGTAGACAAGAGGTTTACGTTGCTTACGGCCAATTGTCTGGGTTGGTGTCATAAAGGGCCGGTCATGCTGATCAATGATCAAATTTTTCCCGAACTGACGGCTGAGAAGGCGATATCCATTTTGCAGGGTTATCAGGGAGAAGAATAATAACCAGGAATCTAAAATAAATTAACATGGAAAATTCAAGACCAAAACGGGTTGATATCATATTCCTGGAAGAAGGAGTGCCACCGATAAATATTGTGGAGAAAACGATGCTAAAGAGCCCTGATGACATCATTCTCGAAATGATTGATTCGGGATTAAAAGGCCGGGGAGGCGCCGGATTTCCGACAGGGTTAAAATGGAAATTCACGAGGAACGAAGACAGCTATGATAAATATGTGATTTGTAATGCCGACGAAGGGGAGCCGGGGACTTTTAAGGATCGTGAGATTCTGGACCGTGTGCCTGAGAAAGTGTTTGCGGGGCTGGCCATTTGCGGATATACCATAGGGGCCCGTGAAGGGTTCATTTACCTGAGGGGTGAGTACAATTTTCTTTTGCCGAAACTCAATGCGAAACTCGATATTTTCAATGAGGGCTTAAAGAAGATAGGTCTGGATTTTACCATCCAGATGCGCTCCGGAAGCGGTGCTTACATTTGCGGAGAAGAGAGCGCCCTTTTTGAATCGATGGAAGGAAAGCGCGGTGAGCCGAGAAATAAGCCACCTTATCCAACAGTCGCGGGTTACCTGGGCAAACCGACCACCATCAATAACGTCGAGACCCTGGTTTACGCTTTTATGATTGCCCGGATCGGACCGGAGCAGTTCAAGGAGATGGGAACCAAAGATTCAAGGGGATCAAAAGTGTTTTCGATTTCCGGTGACACTCCAAAAGCCGGAATATCTGAATTGGAACTGGGTATGAGCGTTCAGCAGTTTGTCGATGAATTTGGTGATGGTGATACCAAGGCCGTTCAGGTCGGAGGCGCATCCGGCGGTTGTGTTCCACGGAAAAGGTTTAAGGAAACCATCATCGGCTATGAAGGGATTCCTACCGGAGGATCGATGATGCTTTTCAACAGCAGTCGTTCCATGTATAACGTATTGCATGATTATCTGGAATTCTTTACCGAAGAATCGTGCGGACAATGCACCCCTTGCAGGGTAGGTTGCCAACAGTTACTGAAAGGGATTGAAGCAGTTAAAAAGGGTGAGAAGAATCCCTCTTACCTCGACGATCTGAGGAAGCTGGCTAAAACCATGAAAGTTGCGGCAAAATGCGGTCTGGGGCAATCGGTCGCCAATCCGTTCATTTCTATTGTATCCAATTTCAGAGAGGAAATTATTTATTAAGCCAAAATCGGAAGAATCATGAGCAAATATCAGGTAAACCTGTCCATTAACGATATACCGGTTTCAGTGCCGGAAGGAACGACCATTCTGGCTGCGGCCAAAAAACTTGATTTCAGGATCCCAACCCTTTGTTACCACGAGGACCTGTGCGTGGCAGGAAACTGCCGCGTATGCGTTGTGGAGCAGGTTGGAGCCCGGTCGCTGGTGGCTGCCTGTGCCACTCCCGTGTCAGAGGGTATGGAGATACATACCAACAGTGCCACGGTAAGAACGGCCCGGAAAACTATTATAGAATTACTCCTGTCGGAGCACAATGCCGATTGCACCAAATGTTACAAGAACGGAAATTGTGAGTTGCAGCACCTGGCACATGAATACCGGGTGGGGGACCACGTGTTTATCGACCTGATGGCTGGAAAGAGCCGGGGAATCGACGACTTATCTCCATCCATCATTAAAGACGACAGTAAATGCATCCGTTGTCAGAGATGTGTAAGAACCTGCCATGAGCTTCAGGGGGTTTCTGCCCTTGCAGTGGCCTATAAAGGCGATCACCAAAAAATTTCGACATTCCTCGACCGTCCTTTGGTTGAAGTAGTTTGTACAAGCTGCGGACAGTGTGTCAATCGCTGTCCGGTTGGCGCATTGATCGAGAAAACCTATGTTGAGGAAGTCTGGGATGTCATCAATGATCCAACCAAGCATGTAGTGGTTCAAACGGCACCTGCTGTGCGCGTAGCTATCGGGGAGGAATTGGGATATAATCCGGGAGAAAGACTGACCGGAAAAATGGTCACTGCATTGAAGAGGCTCGGTTTTGATTCTGTGCTGGATACCGATTTTACTGCTGACCTTACCATCCTGGAAGAAGGGACGGAACTGCTTACCCGGTTGAAGAGGGCCATTGTGGATAAGGATACCACTGTTGCCCTTCCGATGACTACCTCCTGTTCTCCGGGCTGGGTTAAATTCATCGAGCATACGTTTCCGGAATATCTGCCGAATGTTTCGACCTGCAAATCCCCCCAGCAGATGTTCGGTGCCTTGGCAAAAACTTACTATGCCCAGAAAAAAGGACTGAAAGCCCAGGATATCTGCGTGGTGTCGATCATGCCCTGTACGGCTAAGAAATTCGAGGCCAATCGACCGGAAATGAGATCGAGTGGATATAAGGATGTGGATTATGTATTGACTACCAGAGAATTGGGTATGATGATCAAGCAGGCTGGAATTAATTTCCAAAATCTTGAGGATTCCAATTACGACAGTATCATGGGTGAATCTACCGGTGCAGGTGTTATTTTCGGTGCTACCGGCGGGGTGATGGAAGCGGCCTTACGAACGGTTTACGAAGTGGTGACCGGGCGTGAAGTTCCCTTTACTAATCTGAATATTTTGCCCGTACGAGGGATGGACGGTGTGAAGGAAGCTAAAGTTAAACTTGAGGGCTGTTTACCGGAATGGAAATTCCTGGATGGTATCGAAGTTTCATGCGCCGTGGCACATGGCCTGGCAAATGCACGCGAGCTTATGCAGGCTGTAAAAGAGGGTAGGGCAAAATATCACTTTGTTGAAGTGATGGCCTGTCCGGGTGGTTGCCTGGGCGGCGGCGGC
>JBBQOG010000125.1:0-8441 GCA_038330665.1 Bacteroidales bacterium | reverse complement strand
GGGAGCCTTTCATTCACTTTTTCAAGTTGCTTCTTCGCTTCAAGGCCGATGATCGTCTGATGTAACATCACATGATTCAGCACACTTCCAAGTGAATATTTTGTCTGCCCGGTGGGATCGGTAACCGCGGCCTCAATGGCTTCGCTGATGGCAATCCCCAAACTGCCCGGGGTGTCCGGATCCTCAGCCAGAATATTCCGCCCGGCCTGGGTTTCCATACTTGGACTGGCAATGCACTGGGCTCCCCAGGTTTGCATCATCAGCTTGGGCAGCGGTTTCTGGCCATAGCTTACGCGGACCATAAATACCTTGCATTCTAAACCGATAAGCGAACAGGCATAGGCAAGTGCGCTCCCCCATTGACCCGCACCGGTTTCCGTGGTAAGCCTTTTGGTTCCGGCTTGCTTGTTATACCAAGCCTGGGCCACAGCCGTATTGGGCTTGTGACTGCCACCCGGAGAAAGACTCTCATTTTTATAATAGATCCTGGCAGGGGTGCCGAGGGCAGCTTCCAATGCATAAGCGCGGTGCATCGGAGCCGGACGCCAGCGGGTGAGCAAACTGAGAACTTCCTCAGGAATATCAATCCAGCGTTGTTTGCTGTACTCCTGTTCAACGAGGTTCATCGGAAAAACCGGGGCCCAGGCTTCCGGTGGTACCGGACCGGCGGGACTCATAAATGGCGGACAATCAATGTCGGCTGCGAGGTTATACCATTGCCTCGGCATCTCATCTTCCGTAAGGATAATTCTGCGAATCTGTGTCATGTTATTATAAATTAAGAGTTTACGTTAAAATCTATATAAAACAAAGCGGGCATGCTGTAAACAACATGCCCGCTTTGAACTGAAAACAATTCGACAATGCTGCCTACCGCCACCCGAAGGGGTTACGCCAGCACCAATTAGCCAAATTTATCAGTTGAATGTTTTTCATTTTTCTCTAATCGGCTACAAAAATAGACGTCGGTTTGAATATTCCAAATTTTTTATCAAAATTCTCAAACAACAGACCCCAATTGGTAGCAAAATCACAAACCACAATACCCAAAACTCAAATAAGCTCCAAAGAACAAACTATTGGTCACGTATGATTAATTTAGCCGCCACTATGACCGTACCAAAAAAGAAAAGCCACTGGATGAAAGTCCCGGTTTATCCGGGAGGCAACGAGGCCTTCAAGGAATTTATTACCCAAAATCTGCAATATCCCAAAGATGCGGAAGCAGCGGGTATCGAAGGCAGTGTGGTGGTGAGTTACGAGGTCACCGATAACGGCGTTGTTCAAAATGCGATGGTTACCAAAGGGTTGGGATACGGATGCGATGAGGAGGCGCTGCGGCTGATCCGCCTGCTCCGATTCGAAAAAGTCAGCAATCAGGGGATGAGGGTTAAGCTGACCAATAAAACCACTATTCGCTTCAATCTCAACCGGGTGAACCTGAATTATTCCATTACCGATGGGAGTACGGTAGAGGAAAATCCGGATTCCGGATCCGGGAATTCGGGTGAGAGTGCCAATTATACGTATACGATTGAATTCTAGTTGCCCCCGTGCCCACGGATCCTTTGAGATGTGTAGAAAAATTGCTATTTTCGGATGAGTAAACCACAACAAAATGGTCAATCGTAGAAAATTCCTGCAATCCCTGGCTGCCGGGGCTGCCGTTCTTACTCTTTCTGATTTTCAAATCCTGGCTATGCCGGAAACTTTGCCACCTGCAGGTGGAGTGTTGCTGTCGGGGATTAAGCCCGGAGAGGATGTGTTCACCTACATCAGTCGCACCAAAGGACGCTTCGATTCTCTTCTGTACAGGCAAATCCTCGGGGCGGCCAATGATTATAAGGAGGGCGATGAAATCATCGGTGTGTCGGCGGCTGATGAACTCTCGCGCAATTTTGCCCGCGAATTGCTCATGAACACTCGCATCAGCAACCTCACGGCCCATCCGCTTTTAAAGGATGAACTGTCATCATTGATCCGAAAGGACCTGGAAACCAAGGCTTCTGCAAAATCATTTTCGTGGACGCTGGGCGAGCTGAAACAATTTATCCTGACTGAAGACCCGGAAGCGGTAAAGGAAATTTCAACAGGCTTATCAAGTGAGGTAATCGGATGTGTGGTAAAACTGATGACCAATGCCGAACTGATACTAGTGGGTTCACGAATATTCAATCCCCTGCCAGGGAGCAATATCGGTGCACGCGGCTATCTCGGCGCACGGATTCAACCGAATTCCCCTACCGATAGCACGGAAGATATCTTTTGGCAGGTGATGGACGGCTGGTCTTACGGCGTGGGCGATGTGGTTCTGGGTACCAACCCGGTTTCGAGCAATACCGGATCGATCCTTGCGATTGAGCTCGTTTTGCAGGACATTCTCCGCACTTTTGCACTGGAAGAGGTGATGCCGCATTGTGTTTTGGCACATATCGACTACCAATCGGCTGTCGAAGCCACCAACCCCGGTAGTACGGCCCTCTGGTTCCAAAGTATCGCCGGTAACGATACAGCCAATGCCACTTTTGATATCAGTATCGAAAAAATGATGCAGCATGCCAGTCACCGGACCGGAAAATACGGCCTCTACTTCGAAACCGGTCAGGGTGCCGATTTTACAAATGGTCAATCCCATGGACTCGACATGGTACTCCTCGAATCACGTAAATATGGATTTGCCCGCGCTTTAACGAAAAAAGTGGCGGCAGCCCAGGAGGAGGCCGGGAACCCGGTGGCCCCATGGGTTCACCTGAACGATGTGGCAGGGTTTATCGGTCCCGAAGTTTTTCGCCGCCGCGATCAGCTGGTTCGTTGCTGCCTCGAAGATATCGTGATGGGGAAATTACATGGATTAACCATCGGTCTCGATGTTTGTGCCACCCTGCACATGGATATTTCCCTTGATGATCTGGATTGGTGCGTCGACCAGATTATGCCTGCAAACCCGGCCTATCTGATGGCACTGCCAACAAAAATTGATCCCATGCTGGGTTACCTTACCACCGGATTTCAGGACCATGTGCTCATTCATGAAAAATTCGGTTATAAGGTGAACGACCGCATGGCTGATTTTTTCAGACAGATCGGCATACTCGATACGCTGGGACGCGCATCGGAACATTTCGGCGATCCTTTATGGGTTTACCTTCAGTATAAGCGCCGGAAAGGCGATGTCCGCAGTGATCAGGAAATATTCCAGGAAGGGGAATCCAGCCTGCAGTCAGTTAAAAGCCATGGCGTTTTTGTCGCCAGGGGATTCGGAAAGAATCACTGGGATCTCGAGCCGGTGCTGGGTCAAACCATCCGGCAGATCGATGCGGATGCCCGTAAGTGCATCTGGGCTGAACTGGAGACCTCTTTTATCACCACCATTCCCGGAGCAGTAAGACTGTCGACCCGATCGGCCAACCGTACCGACTATATCCTTCATCCTGAATCCGGCGAAAAACCCTCCGAAGCCTCTCTGGAAGAGCTGAATAAGCTCCGACACCAATACAAGGGCCAATATAATGTCCAGATTGTCATTTCAGACGGACTCGATGCCCTCTCGATCACAGACGAAGGTCACCTGATGCCATTTCTCGAAGAATTGCAACACCACCTAAATCCGAGCCGTTTTAAAACGGCTCCGGTCAGTATCGTCCTGAATTCCGGACGCGTGCGGGCAGGATACCGTATCGGCGAAAACCTGTTCGCTAACCTAAAGGGTCCCCGGGCGATTATCCATATTATCGGAGAAAGGCCGGGCACGGGACATCACACTTTTTCGATCTATCTCACCTCGCCTTCGGGACGCATCTGGGGTAAGGAAGGAACCACCGATCACAACATCACACGGGTGGTTTCCGGGGTAGCGGCAACAGCGGTAAGGCCAAAAGAGGCGGCCGCCCAGGCTGCAGCTATCCTATTGGAAATGTTCGGGTAAAGAGTCCGTGCAACCTATTTTCCGATCGGCCGCTATTCAATCTCAATAGCATATTGATGCAATAATCCCGGGATGCCCTCCAGAGAGAACCGGGCCTTCTTCACCCGGTTCTGTCCGGGATCGAAAGCATAATTGATGGCCGTGCGGAAATCAACTTTTTCCAAAACACAATCCATAAAAGTGGCACCTAATAAATCACAACGATCAAATTTAGAGCCGGTTAAATCACTTTGAGTAAAGTCGGCCTCCTGTAAACTGCAGTTTGAAAAGGTGGTTTTTTTGAGGTTCCGCTTATAAAAGGACGATAGGTTGAGAATGCATTTTTCGAATTGAATGGAAAAAAGAAATTCGTTGCATTGATCGAAATGCAATCCCAAAAGTTTGCAATTTGAAAACTTCACATCCCTGAGAGCGGTGCCATTAATCTGCGCAAGGCTCAGATTGCAGTCGCGGAATTCGCACTCAAGAAAAACCAGATCCGATAAGTCCGAGCTGGAAAAGTTGCAGTTCAGAAACGTGCAGCGTTCATAATCGCCTTTGGGCAAAGGATTTTCGGAATAATCGATTTTCTCGAATTGGCGATCTTCAAAATAGATTTTATTCATTTTCAGGGGTTTTTGCACTTCCTTGGCCAGTCTCAAATATAAGAAAGGAGGTCAAACGGATAGAGCCGGTCAAGCGGACTCCTCTTTCCCGGGCGCAGCAGACTGGTTGATCCGGTAATGGAGCTGAATCAAGCCGCTGTCAAAGGATTTCGATCCTAAAAGGGTCAACTTCTGCTCCGGAAAACCGGGATTAAAAAGCCGGATACCACCCCCAAGCAGAACCGGGATCACCGAAAGTATACATTCATCTATCAGGTTGTGCTTTAATAATTCATGCACAATTTCACCTCCACCGTCGATAAAGATATTTCCACCTTCCTTTTTCTTAAGATAATCCACGAGCTCCTGCAAATCGCCATTGTAGAACTGCACATTCCCATAACGTACGCGGGGTGTATGCGTGATAATGTATGTTTCGAGGTTATCATGCAGAAATTCAGGAACCTGATTAATTACCCAGTCATAGGTTTTTCGTCCCATGATCACCGTATCCACCGATTTCAGGAACTCCCCGTATCCATAATCCTCACCTGCCTTTTCCACAAGAGACAAGAAGCCCAGGTCGTCGCCCGGTTTAGCGATGTATCCATCGAGACTCGCTGCTATATATAGAATTACTTTTTTTTGCATAATCTCAACTCCTCACCTCCTAAACTCCTAAACTTTTAAACTCCTAAACTCCTAAACTCCTCAACTCCTCAACTCCTCACCTTCTCACTTCATCCACTTCTTATAAATCGCATCATAAGTCCCGTCGGCTTCCATGGCATCAAGGGTCGACTGCCATAGGCTGACCGTAGCAGCCGGGGTGTTTTTCGAAAAGGAAATATAATAATCCGATGAGAGCAATGAAAATTCCGGAACCACCTGTTCATAGGTGTATCCCAAACTGGCCAGGATGTCGGGGAACGTTACGCTGGTGCAAACAAATGCATCAATATTTCCTTGCATAAGTTTGTCGGTCATCACTTTGGGATCTCCGTCCGATACCAGGTTGGTGAATCCGAGATTACGCAGGTACTGATCGGAGAACCAGGAACTAACTGTACCAATGGCCCGAAGGTTTTTGGCCTCATCGATCGAAGAAATGGTGATTCCGGATCCCGACCGGGTATACAGGAAAGTGGTATTGGTACCGATGGGTCCGACCCACTGAAACAAGCTATCGCGCTGGGGCGTGCGGTCCATGGTAAACAAACAGAAATTGGGATTATTCAATGCCAGATCGTAACCGATACTCCAAAGTGAAAGCTTCACTTCTGAATACAGGTGGTTCCGGTGCATGATTTCGGAAACGATATCGCTGCCGAAACCGGTGATTTCACCGGCACTGTTACGAAAGGTGATCGGCGGATATTGCTCGGTATAAATCTGAAGCGTGCCCGGAACATCGTTTGTATTCATCCATTGGTGGGTGAGCGTAGCCAATTTGCCGTTCGCCTTCATCGCATCGATCTGTTTCTGAAAATCAGCCACCACATCGTCGGGCACCTTTTTATTAAAAGCAAAGTAAACCAGATCGGTTCGTACAGTGAGTCTGGAAGTTACCGAAAAGATCGACTGGTTCAGCGCCTCCAGTGCAGCTTCCGCCGTAATCCGGTCGGAAGGGAACAGGTCGATATCCCCTTTAAAGAGTTTATCGAAGGCATCCACGTTATTGTCGCAATAAACCAGGTTGGTAAATCCTTGCGCAATCAGGTACTGCGTGATGGCGTAATCCTGAAGGACTCCAATCCGCCCGATTTTTTTAGCGTCGTCCAGGGTGGTCAGGCTAACCTGGTTCTGCGAGGAGGAATAGAGGAGCCAGTCGAGAGATGCAATTGGACCGGCCCACTTAAAGAGGTCCTTCCGGGTTGAGTTCAGAATACAAGAGAAAAGGACGGCATTGTCGTTGGCCAGTGCCTGCGAATAGGCATTTTCCCAAGGCATCAATTCGACTTTAAAAGGGATGTTTAATGCCTTGCAGATATCTTTAAGTATCTCTGGAGCCAGACCGGTAATCGAATCCCCACTTGCCCGGAAATTCAAGGGTTTGTACTGCTCCGTCAAAAAAAGAAAATTAAACCGGTAAGGCTCATCGGACTTTCTTTCACAACGGATAAAAAGCAGGAGGATGACCGGCATCATGAAAGCCAGGATACGGAAGGAGAATTTTCTCAAAAGCATAATGGGAAATTTTACGAATGAATAATACCCAATAAAAATAGAAAAGGCTATTGCAATAGCACTATATCAGGGATAGAGAAGTTTGGCAATTTTAGCAAATAGGTTCAGGGTGGCTCCGTTCGAAACATCGTTGAGTGTATTTGCCAGTATGATAATGGTGCAATCTTTTCCCTTCATGCGCATCATCACCGAGTTATATCCGAAAATACCGCCATTATGACCCCAAAATCCATTGCCGATGGTAAAAATGCCATACCCATAGGTGAATCCGGCATCCATAAAGTGGCTGGTGAACCGTTTTTGCTGCAGGGAGTCTGAAATCATGCTTCCATCGATCAACTTTTCTAACCAGATTTTTAAGTCCTGCAGAGTCGACACATTATTCCCGCAGGCCCAGGCCCAGCTCTGGTTAAAATATTCCGAAACATCCACCGGCGCGGTAGTTTCAGGTATCGGAACCCAATCCGATGTGCCCCAGCCTTTTATATAGTTTACCGGCATTTTATTCTCAAGGGCAAACGAAGTATGGGTCAATCCCAGTGGTGAAAAGAACTTTTCGTTGAGTAGGGTCCCCAACGGTTTCCCGGTTAACATCTCAGCGATTCTTCCGAGTAGAACCGTATTGGTATTCGAATATCCATAAGCTTTACCGGGCTCAAAGGAGTAGGGATAAGGCGCAGCGTGTGCAAGGAGGTCATCTGGGGTCCAGCTCTTCCCGGGATCGGAATAAAGATCCATGAAGAAAGTCGAATCATTGGTATAATTAAAAATACCGCTTTCCATGGTGCACAATTGGCTGATGGTCACCTCTCCTGCACGTGGGAAATCAGGAAAAAATTTCGAAAGCCGGTCATTCAGGGATAATTTGCCCTCGTCAACCAGCTGCAAAATGGCAGTCACTACAAAGGATTTGGTATTGCTACCGATCCTGAAGTGGTAATCCGGATTCATGAGCTCCTTTGTGTTGGGATCCGAATAGCCTTTCCCAACGGTGTAAGCCAGGTTTTTATCGCCGTCCCAAACACCGATCAGCAATCCCGGAATAGAGGGTTGGGCCGTGAGTATGGAGTCGCCGAGGCGACTGATTTCCTGTTCGTACCAGGCGGCATCTGTGTTGGTTTTTGAGCAGGAGAGGCAGGTGAGGCAAAGAAAGAAGGCTAGATTGACAGGTATTAACTTTTTCATTGCATTTTGCGAGCATTAGCTCATGAGGGGTTCATGTTAAGGAAACTTTGATATTAGAAATGCTGAAGTCCGTATAAATATTCAAAATATCGAAAAAATGGTATCATCTGAAGCGAACGGAGACGATAAAAAACAGGAGCTGGTAAATGGGACCCTAATGCGCATAGGATCTAAGTTTGCGATAATCCGCGACGAAACTCTTCAATTATTGGAAGCGCTTTTTCACCATCCTCCTCGTTGATAAAAAGGTCGAGCGTGGAAGGCGATCCGGCGTAAAAGCCGGCGGCGAGGCCCGAAGTAAAATCATCCTTCACCATTACTGAAATGCCATTGGCTTCCAGTTCGCTCTTGAGTAGGATCACTTCGATTTCAGATCCGGTGAAGGCTCTGTAAAGATTTGTGTTCATTCGTAAATAAATTAGCTTTTTTAATCAAATTTCTGTCGTACGAATGGAGCCCTTAATTATTTTCATCGCATTTTGCGAGCATAAGCTCGTGAGGGGTTCATTCGTTACTCTTTATCAAATTTTCTCTTAACTGCCTCCTGCCGACTGCCGACT
>JBBQOG010000124.1:0-8444 GCA_038330665.1 Bacteroidales bacterium | reverse complement strand
AATGACCTTACAGCTTTGCAGCCAATTTATGAAAGCCTTCTGAAATCGTATATTGAAGACGTAGAAAAATATGCACCAACTTCATCACAGGTTCAATACATCAGGCATATACTTTCTACGGCATTTGAATTAGCTGGCAGCCGGATCACCATTGAAAACTTCGGAGGTTCAAGCTATAAATTTCGTGAAATGAAAGAGGCATTTACAACGCTCGAAAAAACATTACTCTTTCAATTGGTTTATCCGACCACCGATGTTACCATTCCTGCTATGCCGAAACTTACATTGAAACCTCGTCTTCATGCACTCGATACGGGATTAATTAATTATTCAACCAACATGGTGATGAATATTCTGATTACCGAAGACATTGCGGACGTTTACAGGGGAAGAATTGCCGAACACATTACCGGACAGGAGTTGTTGGCAATGACCAACAGTATCATGAATAACCTGCAGTTTTGGGTAAGAGAAAAAAAGCAATCGAGTGCCGAAGTCGATTACATCTACCAGTACAACGGAAAACTCATCCCCATCGAAGTAAAATCGGGCAGTACCGGCAAACTGCGGTCGCTGCATCAGTTTATGGATCAGGCGCCGCATCGCCTGGCTGTCCGCGTATGGCAGGGAGCCTATTCTGTTGAAAAAGCCAAAACCATTGCAGGAACTGAATTCACCCTGATCAATCTGCCCTTTTACCTCGTCCACCGCATCGAACGCGAGCTCGATAGAGTGATAAACGAGAAACCCGAAACTTTAAGACCTTAACCCTAAACGAGAGAACCGCAACAATGAATAATATAAAACTTTTTGAAAGCAAGCAAATACGGACTGTTTGGAATGAAAAAGACCAAAAATGGTATTTTGCAGTAATTGACGTCATTGAAATTCTGACCGAGAGTAATAATCCACGAAGATATTGGAGTGACCTTAAAAGAAAACTTAATTCTGAGGGATTTTCTCAGTTGTACGAAATTATCGTACAACTGAAACAAACGCAGCGGACAAGGGACCTATACAAACTTAAAGGATACCCTGCTGGACCGACCTTGAGTTGATATTTTCGATGCTGGGTGAAGCATTTCAACTGAAAATTATTTACCGGCATCTAAAAAAAATAAAGAATTGAAAAAAGGGGATAAGAAATAAAACTTTCAGTAATATGCTCAACGACAAAATCATAAACGCGCTAATAAAGAACCTGATTGAATTCTGCAATGTTCTGGCTGACATAAAAGCTCCTGATACCGATGTTGACCTGCATGTCATTACCTGGAACAATGATGAATGTATTCCGGTGTTTAACAAATGGTCCATCCCCGAAAATTATACCTTGCTAGCATGTTCATGACTCAACTGTTTTGGGGAAAATCATTCGGATTTAGAAAGAAAAACAACGATCAGATGAAAAAACATTACTTTAAGCCCTTTGCGGTTAGTTTATTCACAGTAATTCTCTGTTCATCCTTCTCTATTTATGCACAGGATGTAAAGCCTCTCACCGGCCACGAAGCCAGGTTGATATCCTGGGAGCAGAATCTGAAACTCAAAGCTGAGTCTCCCTTTGTAAATTTGAAATGGCGGGTTGCAGGGCCTGAGTTTATCGGCGGAAGGATCCAAACCATTGCTTGCCACCCCGATGAGCCTTTTACTTTTTATGTGGGTGCAGGTTCCGGCGGACTCTGGAAAACGACCAATCATGGCACTACCTGGAAACCAATTTTTGACGATCAGCCTACTTTTGCTATGGGATGCATTGCCATAGCTCCTTCGAATCCGAAAATTTTGTGGGTTGGCACAGGAGAAGTGTTGATGGCAAGAAGCTCTTACTCAGGATTGGGTGTTTTCAAGTCGGAAGATGCCGGAAAATCATGGAAAAATATGGGGTTGGAAGGCACCTATCATATCCCGCGTATTGTCATAGATCCTCAAAATCCTGATATTGTATATGCTGCCGCACTGGGGCATAATTATAGTCAAAACCCTGAAAGAGGGATTTATAAAACTCTGGACGGGGGAAAAACCTGGGAAAAAGTTTTCTATATATCTGATAAAACCGGCATAGTTGAGCTTTTGATGGACCCTTCTGATCACATGACCCTATATGCTGTTGCCTGGGAGCGAGGCAGGAAAGCATGGCAAAATGATATTGCGGGAGATGAAGGCGGAATCTATAAAACAATTGATGGAGGCCGGAAATGGGAAAGACTAAGCAATGGAATCCCGGCATCAAAATACCTGGGGCGAATCGGACTTGCTATTGCTCCCACAAATCCGAATGTAATATATGCCATCGTCGACAATCAAACTCCAAACACCGATAAGGGCAGAGGCGTGGTGGGAGGAGAACTGTTCCGCTCTGACAACAAAGGTGAAAGTTGGATCAAAACCCACAAAAACCCATTTCCGGTAAACATTGGATATGATTTTTGCCTGGTGAGAGTTTCCCCGGATAATCAGGATGAACTATTTATCCCCGGCGGGAAGCTGATCACTTCAAAGGATGCAGGTAAAACATTTGAATTCACTGGTGAAACAATAGTTCATATCCTCTCTCACGATATCCGGGTTATGCATCTGGATATGCATGAATTATGGATTGATCCCACAAACACCGACAGGCTTCTGCTGGGTAATGACGGAGGACTATACTGTTCATGGGACCGGGGTGGCACCTGGCTCCATTTTAATAACTTCCCCATCGGGGAGTTTTATGCTGTTTCGGTAGATAATGCTGAACCATACAATATTTATGGTGGTACACAGGATAATGCAGCCGTGTATGGCCCGGGAAAACATACTATCGAAGACCGCTTAACAAAATATGGTGTTGAAGATCCCTGGAAGCATGTGTACCTCGATCAGTGGGGCGGTGGCGATAGTTATTTTACTGAAGTTGACCCTGAAAATCCGGATGTTATCTATTACGAACATCAATTTGGAGACCTTAAAAGAAAAAATATTAAAACCGGAGAAACCAGTTCTATCCAGCCAATGCCCGATAAAGGAGCGGAAAGTTACCGGGTAAACTGGATGATTCCATACATTATTTCACATTTTGACCCATCAACCTTGTATTATGGCACAACCAAACTTCTTAAATCCCCCGACAAGGGCGACAACTGGATGACGATAAGTCCTGATCTTACTACCAATCCGGGCCCGGAAAGGCAGGGGAATGTTCCGTTCGGAACGATTACTTCCATATCGGAATCCCCCCTAAAGCAAGGACTGATTTATATAGGCACAGATGATGGGAACATCCAGATGACGAGCGATGAAGGAAAAACCTGGAATAAGTTGAACAATAATCTGCCTGACAAGTGGGTAAGCCGCGTCAGGGCATCGCGACACGATGTTAATACAGTGTATGTTACCTTCACCGGCTACCGCGATGATGATTATCAGAGCTATATTTATATGTCGGTCAACTCGGGAAAATCCTGGCTGCCCATTAACGGCAATCTCCCGCCCGAGCCCGTAAACGTGATTGTGGAAGATCCCAGAAATCCGGATATCCTTTATATTGGCACAGATTTGAGCGCCTATGTCAGCCTTAACAGAGGGAAATCCTGGAATTCGTTAAGTAATCACTTGCCTACATGCGCGGTATATGACCTGGTTATTCAGGACCGGGAGCTGGATCTTGTAGCCGGAACACATGGAAGAGGTGTTTTTGTGCTGGATATTGAGGAAATTGGGAAATAAAATAGATACAAATTAAATCATGAGAAAAATTATTTTTTTACTTCTGGCTACGGTTTTTACTTCCGGGCTTATGGCCATGGGCGACGGACCCGAAAAACTGAAGATTCCGGAAAGAGGCTTTATCAGCTCGGAAGCAGCTAAAAACTGGGAAGAAGGCCTGATAAGCGGAAATGGCAGCATCGGCATCAACATGTTGAGCCGTCCGCTTGATGAAACGATTATTTTCAGTCATGCGAAATTATTTCTTCCCATAAGAGATCCGTATATGCCGCCCGACAAGGGAGACCGTATCTCCGAAATCAGAAGCCTTATCGATAGGGGATTGTACAAACAGGCCACTGAACTCGCTTTCAAATTCTCCGGCCAGGATGATTTCTACGGGCCCGATCCCTTTGTACCTGCTTTTGATATGAACATTCAGACCGCTTCAAAAGGGGATATCCGGGAGTATGTGCGTTCAGTTGATTTCACAACGGGGGAAGCAAAGGTTCAATGGATGGATGACAGGGGCCGTTTTGAGCGCAAAATATTTGTTTCGCGTGCGGATAGTCTGGTTGTACTTATGCTGTCGGGGCCAAAAGGGGCTCTCGATATCAAATTTAACCTGGACTCACGAAAACCTGAGAATTCATTAGACATTGGAACACTGGTTGAGTCCTATTCGATGTTCAATGAATTCGTTGGAAATATAAAGCGAAAAGCAGCCGATAAGACTTATGTTTATAGTAATAGTTTTAAAAAAGCTTACCCGGGTAGTATCCACGCTTTGGAAGGTGTTGCGAAAGTTGTGTATAATAACGGGAAATTAGTGGAAACTAATCGATCGATAGAAATTACCGGGGCCGATAAAGTTTTAATACTCATCGATATCGGTTTGCTCTATAATCCTTCCATATCAAAGGAGGAAACAATTAAGAAGCATATAGCTGAATTGCCCGCAGATTACGATGCATTGCTGCAAAAACATGCTGCTATTCATGGGGCAATTTTCAGCCGCATGAAGCTCGATCTCGGAGGAGGGAAAGACAGAAGTATGACTACCGAAGAGCTGATCGAAAAGTCGTCGATGGAAAATATGAATAGGGCGCTGATTGAAAAGGAGTTTGATGCAGGCAGATATAATATCCTGAGTTGTATGGGAGATCGCCCGCCTGCCCTGGCGGGAATCTGGGGTGGAACCTATACGCCTCCATGGTCGGGCGATTATACTCATAACGGGAACGTGCCCTCAGCCATATCGAGTGTTTTAATGGGGAATATGCCCGAGCTTATGCCGGCCTATACTTCATACATGGAATCGATTGTTCACTGGCTGGAAATTAACGCGAAAAATATGTTTGGAGCCAGAGGAATCGTACTCCCTTCACGATCCTCAACTACTGCATATAATAATGCATTGGCTTCTGATTTCGCCGGTGGCTTTTGGGTAGCAGGCGCTGCCTGGGCTTCTCATTTTTTCTACGATTATTATCTGTATACCGGTGATCAAAAGTTTCTTGCCGATCATGCGCTGCCATTCATGGAGAAGTCGGTTTTGTTCTTCGAAGATTACCTATATCTGGGTGCTGATGGAAAATATATCTTTTCTCCCACGCAATCCCCCGAGAACACGCCAAAGAATACCGATTCTCAGGGAACGTTTAATGCCACAATGGATATGGCCGCAGCCAGAGAACTTATAACAAACACAATTTCTGCTTCTGAAAAATTAGGCTTGAACCAGGATAAGATACCTGTTTGGAAATCGATGCTCGAAAAGATGCCCGATTACCTGATAAATGAAGAGGGTTTGATTAAAGAGTGGCTAACGCCAAAGCTTACAAATAATGATGATCACAGGCATTCATCCCAACTATATGCCCTATACGATGGCATATCCCCTGAAATCGCCGGTAGTCCTGAATTACAGGCGGCGTTTAAAAAAAGTATACTGCACAAATTGAATAATCATTGGAGAAACAATAAGCTTGGGTATATGTCATTTGGGATCGTTCAGCTGGGTCAGGCATCGGCAAGCCTTGGTGAGGGTGAACTTGCATACGAATGTCTTAAGTACCTGGTCAATCGTTTCTGGCTCAATAATATGGCTTCCATGCATAATCACCGCACCTTATTTAACATGGACGTCAGTGGCGGCATGCCATCGGTAATCATCAAGATGTTGGTTTATTCCGATCCGGGACTTGTTAAAATTTTGCCTGCAATTCCTGCCGAATGGAAGAAGGGATCGATTGAAGGCGTACTCTGTCGTGGACAGATTGAGATTGAAAAGCTGAGCTGGGACAATAAGTCGGTGAATGTTGTTATGAAGTCAGCAAAGGATCAGGAGGTTACACTTATGTTGCCGGCTGGTGTAAAATCAATAAATGCAAAGAATGGAACTATTGAAATAAAAGAATCGGGGAAGGAAAATTCAAGACTCATTCAACTTCGCGCAAATAAAACAGTTGAATTAGAAATTACACTGTTATGAGGAAAATCTCAATGTTAATTAGTGGTTTGATGTTCCTGATCCCCATTGCAACTGACCTTTCAGGGAAAAATGTTGTGGTTCAACAGCGTGATCAAACAATCTCTATTACCAACGCTTTTTTGAGTATAGATTTCAATCTGCAAACAGGAACATACAATGGGGTTGATATACAGGCCAATACAACTATTTTTGAAAATGCACGCTTCACACTGGATGAACTTATAGGGCAATGGAATATGCCGAAATACACCTATCACTGGTCCGAAATTCCTATTTCGGATACATTGGGGATCGGAGTGAAGTTGATAATCGACCATCTGCCTTTAGAAGGGTATCAGCTTCGACGTAATCTGGAAATATCCTTGTACGAGGATTTGCCTTATGCCGTTCTTGGGTTCAGTGTTACCAATCAAAATAAGTATCCTGTCCGCATACGGAAGGTTGTTCTTGTTGACAAGGCACTGCTTTTTCCGCAAAAGAGGATTCATAAACCCCAGGCCCTTCGTGGGGGTGCCGGGGCTGAACCACAATTTGTGGAAGATACTATGGATATGAAAGCATACAATAGCGTGATGTTGACGTGCATCGTTGATGACCAGCGACATACCATCGTTACAGGGGGATTAAAATATAAGGAATTCCTCAGACAGGTTTCCCTTTCTTCAAAAGATCAAAGTATCACCATATCCTGTGAAGATCCGCAGGGAAAATATATTGATCCTCAGCAAACGTATCATTCAGAGGACAATATAATGCTGGATTTCGTGACGATTGATCCATTTACTGCTCTTGAGAATTATGGCTTAGCGATGCGAATGGCTAATAATGCCAAACCAAATAGGTATGATTTCCCAACCTTGTGCGGCTGGTTGGTTTCTCAGAGCTCCTACGGAGAGGGAAAGCCGCTAAACAACTCTCCGGCATTGGTTGATCAGGTAAGGATGGCTAAAGAAGCAGGTATTATGAACTATACTCCGATTGCAGTCCGCCTGGAGCCTGATTTCTATTGCTATGACAATTTCGGAAACACACCACAGGGGTGGTGGGACGATGAACACTGGTCCAGCGCTTCGCTCAGCAGCTCTCCTGATTATCCTGCTCTGATGAAGCCTTATGATACTTTTAGAAAATTCTGTGGCGCCGTTAAAGCACTGGGCGGTATTACATTTACCTATTTTCAAAGTTCACTGCCCAGTAACGATTTTGCCCTGAAACATCCCGATTGGATGCTGAACAACGACATCTCATTGCTGCATGCCGAACACTACCATCACATGCCATATGTCAAATACGACTATACCGATCCCGGGTTCCGGGAATACACTTTGAATATGTGGAAGAGGCTGCGATCTGATGGTTTAAGTGGAATTAAATTCGATTATCCGGAGTCAGCATGGGCCAAAGAGGGTGGATTTGAGGATAAAAGTTATACAACGACATCTGCTTACCGTCAGTTTTTTCAATTATGCCGTGATGGATTGGGGCCTGACGCATTTATTCATGAGCGCAACCTTGGCGAATATGGTACTCCTTGTCTGGATGTGACGGCTGGAATGGTTGATTTGCAGCGTGTATGGTGGGATGCCAGTAATTTTGAACCTGAAATGGCTTCAAGGATGGGTTTGAGATGGTACAAGAACAGAGTGGTATTCAACTATTATCCGGATGGAAAAACACTTTTTGATCCAAAAACACAGAAACCTTTGGCTGATAATGTCCGAAGAACCATTTTAACCCAGATCGGTTTGTTATCGGGACGTTTAGAACTGGCCACCTCTTTTGGAAACATGACAGAAGAGATGAAGCATGATATTACCCGATTGTATCCGGTTTTGCAAGAGCCAAAATCATTCCGCCCTGTGGATATGTTAATGGGGAAAAAGCATCCCGAAGTTTACGTTTATGATATGAGTCCGGAATGGTCGCAGGTGATCCTTTGCAACAGTTCCGAAAAGGAGAAGCTTGTATCGGCCCCGCTGTCCGGTATTCAATACGAAACCGGATCGCTTGGGTTAAATCCGGATAAAAAGTATTACATCTATGATTTCTGGAACAATCATCTGGTTGGTGTTTTAGATGGAAATGATCGGTTAAGTCGCTCATTAGGAGGACAGCAAGCACTTGTTTTCTCAGTTCACGAAGTACAAAGCCACCCCCAGTTTATCTCCACAAATCGTCATATTATGCAAGGATACCAGGAGCTGGATGATGTGCAATGGAACAATGAAAGAAAGGAATATTCAGGCAAGGCAGAAGTAGTAGG